>DYHU01000288.1 GCA_020724025.1 Syntrophorhabdus sp.
CAATATTCCATTATTCCAACATTCCAATATTCCTATTTTGAAAGGAGGTTCTTATGGAAGGATTTGTGAAGGGGGGAGCATTTTTACTGGAGTCGGTTTCACCTCAGGAGGTTTTTACACCGGAAGAATTTAATGAAGAACAGCGGTTGATTGCAAAGGCCGCGACGGAGTTCATCGTAGGCGAGATTGAACCCGTGAACGACGACATCGAGGCTTTGAAGGAAGGGCTTCTGCCAAGTCTGCTCAGGAAGGCCGGGGAACTGGGATTCCTTTCGGGGGACATCGCCGAGGAATATGACGGCCAGGCGCTGGACAAGGTCAGTGTCATCCTGTTGATGGAAAAACTCTCTCAGGGCGGAGGCTCCTTCATGACCGCCTATGCCGTGCATACGGGCATTGGCTCTCTTCCGATTATCTTTTTCGGCAACAAGGATCAGAAGAAACGCTACCTTCCAAAGATTGCCACAGGAGAGATGATTGCCGCCTATGCCCTGACCGAGCCCGAAGCAGGCTCCGACGCCCTGAATGCGAAAACCACGGCCGTCCTCAGCCCTGACGGGAAATATTATATTCTCAACGGTCAGAAGCAATTCATCTCCAATGCCGGATTTGCCGATTTCTTCGTCACCTATGCCAAGGTGGATGGAAATAAGTTCACCTCTTTTATTGTCGAGAGAAAATTTGAAGGCGTCTCTCTCGATGAAGAAGAGAATAAGATGGGGATGAAGGGTTCTTCCACCCGGAGTGTGATCTTCTCCGACGCCAAAGTGCCGGTGGAGAATGTGCTGGGAGAAGTGGGAAAGGGCCATATCGTCGCCTTCAATACGCTCAATATCGGCCGGTTTAAGCTGGGAGGGGGATGCTTGGGATCGTCTAAATTTGCCCTTCAGGATGCGGTGACCTATGCGAAGCAGAGGGTCCAGTTCGGGAAACCCATAGCCGAATTCGGTCTGATCAAACACAAAATTGCCGAGATGGCCATACGGACCTTTGCCCTTGAGAGCATGGTCTATAGGACTGCGGCCCTGGTGGACCGGATTCTCCAGAAGATCGATTACAATGCGGATGATGCAGGGATTCAAATGGCGAATGGAATAGAGGAGTATGCCATTGAGGACTCCATCAACAAGGTCTATTCCTCGGAGGTGTTAGACTACATCGTGGATGAGGCGGTCCAAATCCATGGCGGGTACGGATATATTCATGATTATGCGATCGAGCGGGGCTACCGGGACTCCCGGATCAATCGTATCTGGGAAGGGACGAATGAGATCAACCGCCTTCTCATCGTGGATATGTTGACGAAGCGGGCGATGAAGAACCGCCTTCCCGTACTGGTGGCGGCCCAGAAGGTGGCCAACGAACTTCTCACCCTCCGGCCTAAAGTGGAGACCGATGATGGGAAGCTCACATTGCAGAAGGAGATGGTGGAGATGTCGAAGAAGATCGCCCTTCTGGTGGCAGGGGCGGCCGTTCAGAAGTATATGGCGAAACTGGCGGATGAGCAGGAGATCCTGGGGTTGATCAGCGATATCATCATCGAGGTCTTTGCCATGGAGAGCGGTTTGCTCAGGGCGTTGAAGTCGATGGAAAAGTTCGGCGACGAGCGCTCACAGCTCCAGAAGGCGATGGTCAGGGTCTATGTCAATGACGGTTTTGACCGGGTAGAGGGATATGCCAAGCAGGCCCTTTCAGCCATTGCAGAAGGGGACACGCTCAGAACGCAGTTGTCCGCCCTCAAGAAACTGACCCGTTTCACCCCTGTCAATGCGGTGGCATTGAGACGGGAGATTGCGGACTACACGATTAAAATAGGTAGGTATCCCTTTTAAGAATAACCAATAACCAATAACCAAATAATACCCAATATCCCAATGGCAGACATTTCCCCCTCACCCTCCCCCTCTCCCCTTGAGGGAGAGGGCAAGGGGAGATTGAATATTATTTGGAATTTGGGACTTGATGATTGGAATTTAGGGTCGAAATCCCCCCTACAATCCCAGGCACGAAGAACCTCGGACCAGTTAGATTCTATAATATTGCTGTCTTGGATCTTGAGGATGTCTGAGGCATCTTTGTCTTTCCCAGGGAGGGTAAGGAGCCCGCTCCCCAACCCCTTACGTAACTTTTCGGATAAGTCTAACATTATAGACCTGACCCCGATGTCTCAAATCGGATGGCGCGCTTGAGGATTTTGCCGGTATGGCTCTTGGGTAGCTCCTCCACCACCCGGATTCTTCTTGGATACTTATAGGGGGCTACTCGCTCCTTAACAAACTGACTCAACTCCTCCGGTGTAGCGCAAGCTCCTTTGCGAAGCACGACGACTGCGGCCACTTCTTCTCCCAGGTCGTGATGCGGGAGGCCCATCACTGCAGCTTCCACCACATCGGGATGGGCATACAGGATCTCTTCAATCTCCCGCGGGTAGACATTATATCCTCCCCGGATGATCATCTCCTTCTTTCGATCCACGATATAGATGTATCCATCTTCATCCCTGCGGGCTAGGTCTCCCGTATGCAACCATCCTCCCCGGAGCGTTTCAGCGGTAGCCCCGGGCTGGTTAAAATATCCTTTCATCACACCGGGTCCATGGATAATGAGCTCCCCTACTGCTCCAATGGAGACCTCTTCATCCTGATCGTTCACAATACGTGCCTTAAAACCGGGGATGGCAAGGCCAATGGATCCGGGTCGTGTTTGGCGACCGAAGGGGTTCTCCACACATACCGGCGAGCACTCGGTAAGCCCATATCCTTCATAGATCGTGGTCTGAAAACGATTCTCGAATCGTCGAAGCACCTCCACCGGAAGGGAGGTGCCACCTGAGACGCAGTATCTCAGGCCGGATCTCCTTGGCAAACGAATATCGGCCAACTCCGACAACCTGTTGAAAATGGTGGGTACGGCAATGAGGATCGAGTTCTTCTCCTCTTCGTTGGCCGAAAACAGCTCCTCCACATCGAAGTGGGACCACAGTCGGATAGTCAAGCCCAGATAGATAGAAGCATTTAACACGCTCGTCTGTCCATAGATGTGAAAGAAGGGCAGAACACCGAAGACCACATCATTGGGATCGTTTGATCGCATATTGGCCACGGTCATGGCGTTATTTGCCAGATTGTAGTGGGTAAGCATGGCTCCTTTGGGATGACCGGTGGTGCCACTCGTGTAAATGATGGCCCAGGTGTCGTCGTCCCGGGTTGGGTAGGGATGAAATGTCTCATCGCCAACGAAGAGGTCCTTCAGGGGAAGGAATCCCTGGTCATGCAATACGCCCTGGGCGATGCGCAGATCCATCATCGGGAGATGTTCCATAACTTGGCCAGGGTGTTCCAGATAGTCCTTGTGACCGATGAAGGCCCGTGCGCCGGAGTCCCTGAAAATGTGCTCGAGCTCTCCCACCCTGTAAAGGAAATTCACCGGGAGGACCACGGCTCCGACTTTGGCCAACGCATAGTAAACGATGACCCACTCTATGGAGTTGGGCATCATCGATACGCACACATCTCCTGCGCGGAGTCCTGCACGAACGAGCCCATGAGATAGACGATCCACTTGCTTGTTTAATTCTTCATAGGTAATGGTTCGTTTTAGGAAACGAAAGGCCGGATGCTCGGGCCGACGTGCCGCGCTCTCAGTGAGAAGGCTGGAAATATTCATGAGCTTACTTTCAGAAGCGGTTGTTGGGAGCCGTTTATTCGGCGATTCTTACAAGTCTTCAGGGGTAAGGCCGGTATGCTTGGCAATCCGCGCCAACATCCTCGGTCCGATCTCTTCACGATCATGAAATGCAAAAACGTAGTCGGGCCAGCCGGGCCGAGCAAGAACACGGTGAGAAGTCCCAGACTGCCGTTTGATTATCCAACCAATGCGAAGCAAGGCAGCGAGGACTTGATGGGCTCTGGTTGACGGCCATCGGCTCATACTGAGACCGCGAAAACTTCCTTAAGCTCCGGGATTTCTTCCCCATGTTCAAGCCGGTCAGCCAGGACTCGCAAGGCCAATGCTTCTGCTTTTGAAATGGCTTCGTTCCGACTATCCCCATACACCATGACTCCAGGAAGTTCCGGGATTTCAGCAATCCAGCGGCCATTCTCTTCTCTCTCGATTTCGATCTTCATACAATCACCTTATAAAATATGATATCTCAATCAGAGGTGGGATGCAATCCCGTAGTTTTCTTTTGCTGAACAGATAGTACACAGAAAAATAATATCATGATTTTTATCATGCTGCCCAATATGGTGTCTCGTAAGTTACTTTAATAGGAATCTTACTCAAGGAAAGTTATAACACGCCAAGCTAAAGCCCCAGGTACGTTTTACGGAGAACCTCGTCTTGAAGCAACTGCTCGCCGGTTCCTTCGGCGATGATTTTGCCGGAGGAGAGAACATAGTTGCGGGAGGTCATTTTAAAGACCGTGCTTACATCCTGTTCAACGAGTAAGACGGTGATACCT
>DYHU01000031.1 GCA_020724025.1 Syntrophorhabdus sp.
AAACACCATGTTATTGCATTTAAAAGATTGGTTTTGCCTGCTCCATTAGCTCCTTCAATGACTACCAAATTTGAATTCAAATCATTACCATCAAAAATAATTTTTGTATCTTTATACTGTCTATAATTTTTTATTTCAATTGATTTAAATTTCATTTTACCTCCTTCTTTAAGAGCGTACTTATTTGGGAATTATACTCATCTTTAAATATCCATCTACTGCCTTGCCGTTGAAACTCTTCACGTATTGCCCATAATAGGAACTCTTTCACGTTTTCCTTATACTGACCATCTTTTAACTTTTTTATAATTCTTACATTAACATCTTCATTCATATTTACCCTCCCTAATGAAATCTTTCCTCGATATCCCTAATAATTTTTATGCATTCAATAATATTTATAGAAGTATTTGCAAATTCTTCATATCTTCTTAACTCAAGTGAAACTATTTTTTTTTCAAATTCTGCTAATGGGCCAATAATTTTTTTCCGCCTATCAAGCGTTGGAAATACAATTATGTCGTAAATGGTTGCTAATTCTTTTCCCGGAAAGCGCCTCAGTAGTCTCCCTCTACGTTGAATATATTCCCTTGGATTACCAGTACTTGCAAGAATTATAGAAGTCCTGGCTTGAGGAATATCAACTCCTTCATCAAGACATTTCATTGCAACAAGCGCTTGGAAATTTCCTTCTGCAAAATGTTCTAATATTTTTTCCCTTTCTGATTTTCCTGCATATTGTTTAGCAGGTGAAATGCCTTCTTCTTGAGTGAACTTATGTTGGATTATTTGCCTTTCGTTCAAGATTTCTTGAACCGATTCAATCTGTTCTGGTGAACAGTATATTAGGCAATGTTTAATTTCGTTGATACTATCTAAAATTTTACTGAATATGGCATATTTATTAGAGGCATTTTGAATAATTATTTGCCTTTTGAAACATAATAGATCAAAGTATCGCTCAGTTTCCCCTTCATCTCTTGTTGAAAAGTAGGCTTTTGCTATCTTTTGGGACGTTTCCAAATATTCCTCTAATTCTTCATCAGTCAGCTCTGTAAAATGAGGTTTGTATTCGTACGGTGATAAATAAGTTTCGCCAGTCTCAGGATTAATCGTTTTAATAGCGTCCTCTAGAGAAAAAACGAATAAATCCGCTTCATCCTTGATTTGAAAGAAATCCAATAATAATTTGGTACCTTCAGGATCAAACCAACGTGTGGGAGTGGCACTTAAACCTAACCTATAATCATATCTTTCAGTTAACCCGAGTCTTCTAACCTCCGAACCGAGGCTATGGACTTCATCAGCTATCAGAAATAATTTACACCCTGCCAGCGAGAGGAACTCTTTAAAATCATCTTTGTAGAAGGTATCATGCGTTGTCAAAATTACCAAAGCATTCACTGCATCATTTTTCACATCCCTGAGGCGGTCCGCTAAAGTATTTCTCCACCCTGGATTTCCACTAAAGGCGTCAACCATGTTAACACTAACATCTAGCCTCTCTACGCTTTCTTTCCACTGATGGATCAGATGACTGTAGGGACACGTAATAACAGTTACAAGCTTTTTTCCCTCAGAGAGAAGGTGTTTAAGACATGCCAAAGCTGCAAGCGTCTTTCCGGTTCCTGTGGCCATTTCAAATATACATCGCTTCCCATTTTTGAGCCATTTATCAAGTGCCTGGACTTGGTGGCCCCATAATTTAATGCCCCTTTTCTTTTTCTTTGTGTATAGTTTGGCAACCTCTAATTCTACGATATCACTTGGTGCTATATCTATTAGCTTTTTTCTAACTGCGTCAGGAATATCAATAACTTCTGTTCTTTTAGTAACGCCAGACCAGAATCCTTGAAATCTGTTAACATCTGCTTGCAGGTATTCCCGCTGTGATTCTTCCCAGCCACAAAAAACCTTAAATTCCTCTATGTTATGAATCCAAGCACTTGCAGTTTCGTTGTCCGACCCACTAAAGGAAATTACATTCCCCTCGGCATCCATTAAAATTCCAACCTTTTGGTGAAAAATTCCTAACTTTAAAGCTTCTTCATAATCAAGTGGCCTATTGTTGTCATCTTTGACGACTGCTATTTTGATTTCAAGAAATCCATTAGCCATCATCCATCCAAGTCCCTTTACATGATTTTCTACAAATCTGTTTTCTAATGCTGCAATATCTTCAAACTCGCGTAGTGAGTTTTTTGTTATTATATCGGATAGGTCCCCTTTTGCTTCCAGAATGGCTTGTACATCCTCTCTGCTCAGTTTAGCCCCACAAATCAATCTTATACTGCCTCTGTTAGAGATGAATCCCGCTATTCCTCTCGCGGCAACAGCTAAGCTGGTTGATGAAAAGAAGCCCGCAAGACGGTCATACTTAGTGGAAGCTGATAATGCAGGTATATAAAATTCATTAAGTATATCATCCTGGTCAGAATCATAACTTTTTTTAAGATTAAGCTCTTTTAAGTTCATTTCAAGACTTTATATATCCTCCTAATTCTGTATCAAACAATTTTTTAATATTAAAAACTCCTTTTATTAATTTAGAATTGATTAAAATTGAGGGTCGCACCTTCAAATTTCATTTTATATACTTACCTAACTCTACTTACCTCTGCTAACTTCCCTTTATCCACCTTCACCCTTCAATTGTTCTGGAGTCCGTTCCTCAAGCCATAGTTTGCAGATATTTTTCCACCCAATTCGGCGCCATTTTTTAAATGCAGCCTTCAATTCTTCCAGGCGCTTTGCTTCGAGTAGGTCTTTCTGGGCAGCTCTCAAATCTTCAAGGGATGCGATCGCTGGCATACTCTCCTCCATATTTCAAAATTCTGATTGGTTTACTCTTCAACGATCAGGGCCACACAAAAACCCATTCTTTCTGAGAATAGGCTCTCTTCAATTCCAAAACAACGATTGCATAGCGCACTCGCTCGTTAGGCGTAAATCGTAGAAAACAAAACATCGCTTTGGTGAGTAATTTATCAGAAATACAACGAAAGGTCAATTTTAGCTATTACATTTTTACTCCGGATGCCAGGACGAAATTCATCCAGTTTTAATATCTTGAGATCCCAGAATCCCATTTTTTACCTCCATTAGAACCCATTAAGAAGGATTTTCTCTAAAATTACGGCTTACAACTCACATGGCAAACTCCAGTGGGAGTTTCCACGGCAAAGGGGAAATATTTTCTCTTAAACCAGAGCGCCACATTGACCAGACTGATTAAGATGGGAACTTCCATCAAAGGGCCGATGACCGCTGCAAATGCCTGACCGGAGTTGATCCCGAAGACTGCCACGGCCACAGCAATGGCGAGCTCAAAGTTGTTCGATGCGGCTGTGAAACTCAGGGTTGTTGACTGTTCATAGGTTGCCCCTGCCTTCATGGAGAGGTAGAAGGAGACGAAGAACATGACCACAAAATAGATACACAGGGGGATGGCTATCCGGACCACATCCAGAGGGAGCTGAACAATATACTCCCCTTTGAGAGAGAACATGACCAGAATGGTGAAGAGGAGAGCGATTAATGTGATAGGGCTTATCTTAGGAACAAACTTCTCTTCGTACCACTGCCGGCCTTTTGTCTTTAGACCAATGATCCGGGAGAGGACTCCTGCAATAAAAGGAATTCCCAGATAGATGAAGACGCTTTCCGCAATCTGACCGATTGTGATCTTAACTGCCATTCCTTTCAGCCCCAGCCAGGGCGGAAGGATCGTGATGAAGATATAGGCGTAGATGGAGAAGAAGAGAACCTGGAAAATGGAATTGAAGGCTACGAGACCAGCGCAGTATTCTCTGTCTCCGGAGGCCAGGTCATTCCATACGATCACCATGGCAATGCATCTGGCCAGCCCGATCAGAATCAATCCGACCATGTACTCGTGATATCCGGAAAGAAAGGCGATCGCTAAAAGAAACATGAGGACGGGGCCGATCACCCAGTTCTGGACCAGGGACAAACTCAACACCTTGTAATTCCGGAAAACCTGGCCCAGTTTTTCATACCTCACCTTGGCCAAGGGTGGGTACATCATCAGAATCAACCCGATGGCGATGGGTATGTTTGTGGTATCGACCTGGAACTGGTTCCAGAAGTGAACGATACCCGGAAAGATATATCCCCAGCCCACGCCCACAAACATCGCCAGAAAGATCCACAGGGTTAAAAACCGATCCAGAAAAGAAAGTTTTTTTGTGACCCGTTCTTCAGCCATTTTTCAATCCTCCCTTGGCATCGTTTTTTTCTCTAATGGTTACGTAAATATTTCATATCCTGTGCCCTGAAGGAGTTCAAGGAGCACCTGCCGTTTCTCTTGATATTCATTCGAGGAGAGGGGAGAGCATTTCAAAATCCCCACCTCTTTTTTTATTAATTTAAAAGCAAAGGATAGGCAAGTGGGCAGTCCACATTTTTTACAATTCGTTTCGGGAAGAAGTTTAACGATATCTGTTGGTTTAAGCTCCTTTTTCATGGTGTAGTCAGGTTGAATGTTGTCACGATTTTGATAGGTCTCGTTCACCAAGTTCTGCACCCACTTTAAGATCACCTCGGCTTCCTTTTCATCGTCAATTTTTGTCAAAGTTATATGATTGACATGAAGTGAAATTAACTTCTCGTCTTTTTTTATAGTTAAGGTTAATGCCGGATGATTGAAGAGACATTCCTTCAGGGTGGCATTCAGATAAGGGAAGGCTTCGTAGATTTCACCGGATACTTCTGCGACCACCCGTATTTTTTCTGGATCAGCCAGACACGGGAGGATACGAGTAATTTTGTATGATTGGAGTAACATCCTTACCTAATCCATGCTTTGATTTCTTCTATTTTGGGAAGTTTTCCGGCTACCTTGACGACTCCATCCACTACCAGGGCCGGAGTGACGAGGACACCGTAGTTGGTGATGGTTTGGATGTCCTGGACTTTAATCACCTTGGCGTCAATTCCCAGTTCTTTGACTGCATCCTTGGCTCGCTCCGCGAGCTGATTACACTTCGGTCAACCCATTCCTAAGATCTCGATCTTCTTCATTTTTAACCTCCTCAATACACAATTGGAAGCTGTCATTCCCGTGAAAACGGGAATCCAGACGCTGTCCCTGTGGAAGCAGAGAACCATACAATCAAAAGATTGGATTCCTACTTTCGTAGGAATGACAAAAAAAGGAGTTATGCCCAGTAGTGTCCAAAGACCATCCCAGTGATTGTTGCCATAATAACCACCAGTAATATATAGGTGAAGCCTTTCTTCGCCCCCATCACCCGAACAATGACGATCATGCTGGGTAGACTTAATGCAGGACCGGCGAGAAGGAGCGCAAGGGCTGGACCCCGGCCCATCCCCATATCCAGAAATGCCTTGATTATAGGAACTTCCGTTAATGTGGCAAAGTACATGAGGGCTCCAAAAACTGAGGCGATGAGGTTCGAACGGAGGGAATTTCCTCCCAGCCAGTGCTGAATCAAGGATTCCGGAATAAGGGCTTTTATCATTCCCGCAACGAACACCCCGAGAAGAAGCCAGGGGGTGATAAGCTTCACGAAGCCCCATGTAGCCGAGAGCCATTCCTTGATCTCTTCCTTATCATACCAGCGTTTCAGGGCAATAAAGAGAACAATGAAAGAAACACCCGTCAGGACCCACATTTTCTGGGAGGCAAAAACGAGTATACCGACCAGGGAGGCAAAATAGATAAGCAATACATAACCTTTCTTCCCGCCCTCCGGAATACCAAGAGCCAGGGCCTGCTCTAATTTTTCCTTCTCTTCTCTCCGGAAAAGAAAGGCCATGATGAGTCCAATAATGATGGAAAAAACGATGGCACCAATCGCCCTCCCCGCTCCGAGATCAAAACCTAAAAGTCTTGCAGAATAGACGATTGCAAGGACGTTGATGGCCGGGCCTGAATAAAGGAAAGCTGTGGCCGGCCCAATACCTGCACCTCTCTGATAAATTCCGGAGAAGAGAGGCAGTACGGTGCAAGAACAAACGGCGAGGACCGTTCCCGAAACGGACGCCACCCCATAAGAAATCACCCTCTTCGCTTGGGCGCCAAAATATTTGATCACCGAAGCCTGGGAGACGAAGACTCCGATAGCACCGGCGATGAAGAAGGCAGGAATAAGGCAGGTAAGAACATGGGCAGAGAGGTAATCTAAAAAAGCATGGATTCCGCCCTGAAGAATAAGGCTGAACATCGTTGGGTCCCTTTCTCAAATCACAACGAACGCATCAGTCTGCTCTGCTCGCTCACCAGATTCTTCAAAACGGTGTTGATATTGTCTAAGATCTCAAAGACCTTTGGGTCCTTCACTTTCACCATCACCTTCACTCCATCTTTTCGGGTGGTGACGAGATGGCTCTTCTGCATCAGTGAAATATGGCGGGAGATATTGGACTGCTCACCGTTAATCGCCGGAACGATCTCGCAGATACATCTTTCTCCATCCCGTAGAAATTCGAGGATTTTTAAACGAGTGGGTTGGGCAAGGGCCTTTAAAACTTCCGCCTTCATTTCGAGAATCCTTTCCTCCATAAACTCCTCCTTGTATATATGATTCATTAATCATATAATCCAAAAGTCATAATTTGTCAATGAAGGATTTTTAAGTCCGTGTCTTTGAAACTTTGTCCGCTTGTTGGTATAATAGGATTGTGAAAAAAGGAGCCCGATTCCTATTTATCCTTTCTCTCCTATATACCCTCTTATTGGGGGGAGTGGGATTAGCCCAAACGCCCTCCCCTTCCAATCAGATCTACTTTTTTTATGCTCAGGATTGCGAGCCCTGCCAGACCATCCTTCAGGGCTATCTCCCTACTCTTAAACCAATGTACCCTTTTCTTGAAATTAAGACCTTCGATGTCGGACGCCCTGCCCATTACGAATCCCTCTCAAGATTAGAGAATCAATTCGGCAAAAAAGAGAGCGAACTGCCGGTTGTCATCATCGGAAATCATCTCCTCTCCGGAGAGAGGGAGGTGATGGAAAAACTCAATCCCCTTATCCTCGAATATCAGGCAATAGGCGGAATTCCCACTCCGTCTATTGAAATTCCATCTGCCATTGCATCGCCCGCGCCCGGAACAAGCGCCGTCTCAGTCGATCTCACCTATTTCTATCAGAAGGGATGTCCCAGATGCGATCGGGCCAACGCCTTGTTGAAATATCTATTAAAAAAATACCCTAAACTGAATATTAAAGAGGTCGATCTCAACACTGCTGACGGAAAGCGTCTCAATGAAATCCTTTCAAACCGGCTTAAGATACCCCCTCAAAAACGGTTGATTGCACCGGCCATCTTCATCGGAAACGATTATCTCCCACCGGAGGAGATCGTCTTGTCCAGAGTGGAGTCATTGATTCTTAAGTATGAATCCACAACACCATCACCTGCCCACCGGGCGGACCCTTTGGCAGGCGGGCCATCACCCACACAAGAAGAGATCACAAAAGCCGAAGAGACGATGGTCGAGCGTTTCAAATCTTTTGGGCTCCCGGCCATCCTTATTGCAGGCTTGATCGAAGGACTCAATCCCTGTGCCCTGGCCACCTTGGTCTTCTTCATCTCCTATCTCACCATGATCGGCCAGGGGCGAAAACAAATCCTTATAGTGGGATTGGGCTTTTCAGGAACGGCCTTTTTGACCCACCTGTTGCTGGGTATCGGAATTCTCGGCTTCATCCAGCATTTCTCCTTCCTCCCCCTCTTCTCCCGGGTGGTTTATCTGATCACCTTTCTATTGAGCCTTTTCCTCGCCATTTTCAGTCTCTACGACTACATCCAGTTGAAGAAAGGAAAGCCTTCCAGGATGAAACTCCAGGTTCCTGATTTTTTAAAAAAGAGAATTCACCGGATCATCCGGACAAGAAGCGCTGAACTGGAAGGATCTCAGGAAGGTCAGGCGCTTCGTTTCTTGCTGGCTTCGGTCTTCATCGGTTTCATTGTTACCCTTTTGCAATCGACCTGCACAAGCCAGGTCTATCTCCCCACACTTCTCTTGGTCACCCATATCCCCTCCCTCAGGGGGAGCGCGGTTTTTTATCTCGTTCTGTATAATCTGGTTTATATTCTGCCCCTGCTCGTTATCTTCGGTATCGTCTACTGGGGAGTGACCTCGGAACAGCTCTCTCTCTTTCTTCAGAAAAGGGCATCCACCATCAAACTCCTCACCTCTTTCTTCTTCTTTGCCCTCGCGGGGATATTGATTTTTGGCTTAATATAGGGGATAAATAGAAATTTCTACTCACCTCAAGAAAAATCAACCCATTCGACTCCCCCGTCTGAAGCCCGGGGTATGCTCAGGGTTGATACTGAGCGGCGCTTTTTACCCCGTTTAAAAAATCGGGGCTTCGCGCCGTCGAACGTATCAAAGGAGGAAGAATGAAACGGAAAATCATTATCCTTGGAGCTGTTATCGTTGTACTGGCTGGGACTTTCCTCTTCTACTTTTTTTATCTCGAAAATCCAAACCGGCAAGTCCTTGCCCAGGTCAACGATGAAAAAATTACCGTAGAACAGTTCAATAGGGAACTGGAGAAGGTGGAATCGCCCCTGAAAGAGATGCTCAGGGAAAATCCACAAGAACTTCTTGAGGGGATCATCATGAATAGGGTTTTCCTCCAGGAGGCCAAAAAACAAGGGCTGACTCCTCCTATCAAAACCTATAAAGATACGGATAAGTCTGCTCTGTCGCCTGAAGAGGCTCTCATCGGCGAGCTGATAAAAAAGAAGTTTTCTACACCTCCAACCGTAACCAAAGAAGAGATAAAAACATTCTATCCCTTATTGAAAGACCGATTAGGCGGGAAACCCCTGGAACAGGTATCTCCCATTATTGAACAGTTCATCCGCGAAATGAAGCAACAAGAAGAGATGAAACAGTATGTTACCGAACTCCGCACCTCTGCCAAAGTTGAAATCGACCAGATCCGCCTCCAGAAGATTGCCGCCAAGCCTCCTGGATCCAATACGGAGGATGACCTGAAGAAGGCCCTTACGAATGGAAAGCCTCTTCTGGTTGATTTTGGAGCCAATTCCTGCCTCCCCTGCCGTCAAATAAGACCGATTCTCAAGGAACTTGGTAAAGAATATGCCGGAAAGGCCGAAATACTCATCATTGATGTTTATAAATATCAACATCTGGCAAGAGAATATAAAATTCAGGCCCTTCCCACGCTGGTCTTTTTCGATAGCAAAGGCAAGGAGGTCTTTCGACATCCTGGGGCCATGAACAAAGACCAGATCGTTGCAAAACTGAAAGAGATCGGGGCGGGAAGCTGATTCCATTTTGGAATGCGGATTGCGGAATGCGGAATACCCCTTGCAACATTCAGAACATCATCTATGCGATCATCTGTCTCTTTTTAGCCTTTGATACTTCAATAAGTTTCGGTCAAGAAACCTCCCTCACTTTAATTTACTCTTCAAACACACTGGGAGAAGTGGAGTCGGGTTGCTGTCCGGAGACCGGGAATGCCGGCGGCCTCGGGAGAAGGGCTCACTACATTAAAACAGTGGCAAAAGAAGCAAACCATAGGCTCATCCTTGACGCAGGGGATACCTTCGCCATCGGCCTGCCGGGCGGTGGAAAGGAGATGGAGAAAGCCCAAAAGAGGGCGGAATTCATTCTGAAGATATATGAGCAGATGGGATATGATGCCGTCAATATCGGAGATACGGATCTGGTATTGGGAGTTGATTACCTTAAGGCCCTTTCAAAAAAATCAAAAATTCCCTTTCTCTCTGCAAACCTCAGAGATAAAAAGACGGGCCAACCCGTTTTTGAACCCTATCGCATCAAACAAATCGACGGATTGAAGATCGGTATCTTCGGACTTCTTACCCCGGATCTTCCTCCTTATCTCCATAAAGAGATGGCCGGCTATTTCCTCGAAGACCCGGTTAAGGTGGCCTCCCATATGGTGAATGGTCCGATGTCTAATTGTGATCATATCATTGCTCTGGCCCATCTCAACCTGATCGAGATTGAAGAACTTGCCCAAAAGGTTCCCCGGATTTCCATCATCATCGGAGGGAATGACCGGGCATTCATCTTTTCCAAACAGATCCATTCCTCCCTCTGGGTTCAGACCGATGCCTTTGGCCTCCATATCGGGAGGATGAATCTGAGGCTCAAAAAGGGAGCCAAGGAATTTGTGGCTGCCCATCCGGAGAAATCAGCCCGGATCTCCGATGCCGGAGGTGTTAATACCTATGAGAAGCATCTCGTCCTTTTACACCCCGGGATGGAATCCGATCCGGAAATCGAAAAATTGATTTCGTCTTCAAGGAATCTATTAAAAAGGCCTCTTCCCTGAATGGATATCTTCACACTCCTTCTGATCGCATTCGGATTGGCGATGGATGCTTTTGCCGTTTCTATCAGCAATGGCATTACCATCAAACATCAGAGGGCCAATCATGCCTTAAGAATCGGAATATTTTTTGGTTTCTTTCAGGCATTGATGCCACTGATCGGATGGTCAGCGGGGCTCAGTTTGAGAGACTTTATCTCAGGCGTGGATCACTGGATTGCCTTTGGCCTTCTCAGTTTGATCGGTTGTAAGATGATCTACGAATCGACGAAGATGGATTCTGAGAGAAGAGAAACCAATCCCCTGAAACTTCCGATGCTATTGATGCTCTCCATTGCCACGAGCATTGACGCCCTCGCTGTAGGAATCAGTTTTGCCCTCCTGAACATTTCGATTGTAACCCCGATCCTCATCATCGGGACCGTGACCTTTGGTCTATCGTTCCTGGGTGTCCTGATCGGCAATAATATCGGCCACTTCTTTGAGAAGAAGATCGAAATCTTAGGAGGACTTATCCTCATCGGCATTGGCATCAAGATATTGATCGAACATCTGGGTTAATGGATGATCGAAAAAATTGAAGACAAAGAAACAGAAAAAGAAGAAAAGGAGGAGTTCGGGGAACTCCTCAAGTTTACTGCAGGAGGCTTTGCAGGAGGGTTTCTCCTCGGGGCTCTGTTAGATTACTTTGGTTTCCAGAGAAGCGCCATAGGTCAATGGATTGTCCGCACCCTTTCCGGAGAAGGGGAAAGTATTTTCGAAGGGATTTATGCACTTCGCCAGAGATTACGCCGTGCAAAAGAATCTATGGCCGAAGCCTATGGATGGGGAAAACTGCTCGGTATGGCCTTCCCATGGATCATCGACTGGGGAAGTCGCCTCCTGGACGTAGATGTTTATGGAGTGGAGGGTTTTTATATCCCTTACTTCTATGCCCTGAGCGACCAGATCGGGGCAAATATCTCAGGCCTTCTTTTTCTTAGAAAAAGAGAGGGCCGATGGTCAAAAGCCACCAAAGAATATTTTCACCACCCGGTCATGTTGACCAGTCTATTGATTATTCTCATTGTTCCCCTGGGACTATTGACCGCCCGTCTCTTTGGATTCAGTCCCACCACGCAAACGTTTACAGCCCTTGAAACGATTGCCGCCAATCTCTGCTGGCTTCCACCTCTTGTAGGGTGGCTGAGAGAGAAAAAAGAAAGGAGTAAAGGATGAGCTTCTGGGATATTAAGACATTGAAACTGGATGAGTTTCGGCCTGGCATCTGGAGTAAAATCGAATCTGGGAAAAATTTAACGATGGCTGTCATGGAAATCGCTCCGGGCAAAGAAGGAATTGCCCATGAACATCCCTTCGACCAGTGCGGGGTTGTAGTAGAAGGAGAAATAGAGATGTCCATCGGCGATGAGAAGAAATTGTTAAAACCGATGGAGACCTATTTCATTCCAACAGGAATAACCCATAATTGGAAGACGATTGCCTCACCCGTAAAAATTTTAGATGTAGTGGCCAAACTGGACTAATATGAACCCTCATTAAATCTCCAGAGGTGAAACTGCCTATTCATTCGTCTCGAATTTCAGTCCCACGGAGTTGCAACAACATACCAAGGTTTCAATTGAGGGGTCATATCGTTTGTCATTCTGGTATCTCCTCCCATTCTGGAGTATCAGTATCCAGGGGTGGACGTCTGATCCGGACACGTGTAGGATCAACGACGACAGTGCATCCTGAAAGGGCAGTAATATCGGTTTCTTTAACAAAATTGACGATGAAACGGTTTGTAGCCAGGGGCCCCATACTTTGAGGTCGAAACAAAATAATACCCGGATGGGTTCCAGGGGGAAATTTCCGGAGGTCTGCAAATTCAAGATCAAGGGTAAAAAGAATCACTCCTTCGGACTTTGCAGCAGCTCCGACTTCAACGTCGGACTTTCCCAGTAAGCCTTCGTCTGCAGCAGTGAAGACGTCATGGCCTGCCTGTTGAAGGTGTGGCTTCAAATGGCGCGAAATGTTTTCGTCGAGTTTGATTTTCATTAGGCGCTGATTTTCCAGACATTTTCCCGTGTAAGTTCTGCTGCATAGGCCACTGCCGCCCGAATGTCATCGATGGTTAGTGAAGGATAATGGTCGATGATTTCCTCTGGCGTCAATCCCTCAGACAGAGCATCCAGGATGATCGAAATGTAGATCCGAGTTCCCCGGATACAAGGTTTTCCGGTGCAGACCTTGGGATCAACAGTCACCCGAGCCAACAATTCTTCTCTTGTCATAGTTAACCTCCAGCCCTCTCCATATGCCCTCTCTTTCCTGAAGAGAGTTGGGGTGAGGGACACATTCAATTTCATGATAGCATGTTTGCGTTACCGCTGTAAATTGAACAAGGTCGGTTCTGCAACTACCTTCTTTGCCTCTACTCGCAATGTTTGCCTTTCCCTGTCCTCATACACCTCATTTTTTTCCAAGGACAGAAATAGATAATTTAGTCATCAACTTACCCTCGAAAGTTTTTTATGGGGAGACATTTTTTTAGACCATAAGTCCGGAGCTTGATTTTTGAGTTCAGTTTCGATTAATTCTGAAATCCATGCTTGCTCGGTGGTCCCATGGCGAACACAAAACATCTTTACAGCCTTCTTAAACTCTGGGTTCACCCGCACATGAATTTGAGATGTCTTGTTCGGTGACTTGGCCATCACATACCCTCCTTGAGACTCGGCTCTGTTGCAGAATGGTAACTTTCTACCAAATAACCAGCATGATGTCAACAATCCCTTTGCTTTTAAAAGAGGAGGAAGGGTCAGGTCTCAACATTCAACAATTTAAGTTCTTAGTTGCTGATCTCTGGCGTCATTCCTGAAAGATGAACCGGCCTCCATGACAAAGGAAGATGAGGAGGTGGGAGATGTTGACTGAATTTTTCAGTCAACCTATAATGGATTAATGGATCACCATGAAGGACAACCGGGAGCAAACTCGGAGGAGAGGATAGATCATGGATCGGGAGCGGCTTAAAAAACTGGCTGCGGATAAGCGGTTCATTCCGGGAATTTATAATTATTGTGACCGGTGGTGTGAGCGTTGTCCCCAAACCCTCCGGTGTTTGAATTTCTCGCTTGGAGAGGAGGAATTTTCGGATCCTCAAACACGAGATATCAGAAACGAGGCATTCTGGAAAAAGTTATCGGGAATTATGGGGGAAACCCTGGAGATGCTGAGGGAGGCGGCAAAGGAATGGGGGATCGACCTGGAGAGCTTGGATTCGGTGGATGACACGGAACGTCTTCGGGTGAGTGACGAGGCTGTGCAAGGCCATGTGATTTCACGGGCCGCCAAGAGTTATGGCAAAATGGTGGAAGATTGGTTTCGGGAGAGGGAAGAACACCTTTTTGAAACGGCAACGGTCGTGGACGACGGAGTGAACCTTGGGGAAGCCTTCGAGGTGATCCGGTGGTACCAATACTTTGTTGCCGCTAAGGCCATGCGGGCCATTCGGGGGAAGATGGAGGAAGAGAAGGATGGGCTCGATGAATTCCCAAGTGATGCGGATGGTTCAGCCAAGATCGCACTGATCGCCATTGACCGTTCGATCGGCGCCTGGGCGGTGATTCCCCACTACTACCATCCCGATACTGAGAGCGTTCTCGAAATCATCTCCTTTCTTGACCGCTTGAGGCAGGCCATCGAGGAGACCTTTCCAAATGCGAGGTCCTTTATCCGGCCCGGATTTGACGGAATCGATCTGAACGAATAGTGTAGCAGAACCAAAGTGTCCTCCATAAAAAATTGGCCCTGCCGGTTTTTAGATTGCAGATTGAAAACCCCAAATCTTAAATCAGATATCTGAAATTAAATTGTTTGGAGTCCTTTTTATACTTTGAACCAGCGGCGTTGAAGACCATAATAGAGCAGGAGTCCTGTTAGATAAGCCACCCCCATATTCCACATGGCAATGCCGGCGGTGACAAGGAGAACGAAGAGGTTTTGTCTCTTTAGCTTGATATCCTGGACGACCAGGGCTAATTCCACTCCGGCGAAAAAGAGGATCACACCCAGAATTGGACGAGGAAAAACCTGAAAGAGAAGAGCAACTGAATCACTCAAGAAAAGTCCTATCAAAAGCACCATAACGCCTAAAATCACCAAGGCCCCGCCTGTCCTGGCACCGAAACGGATGTGGCCGGCCATGCCCCCTGCTCCATGGCACATCGGAATCCCACCGATGAAGGCGCTGATCATGTTCATCACGCCGTGATCAATGCTAATGGTTTTGGCCGTCACCTTCCGGTCAGGAAAGTAAGAATTATTTTCTGCTACCGTCCCGATGATGGCATTGCCGAGGGTAAGGGGAGCTTGAGGAAGTCCTAAAATGACGAAGCCAGAGAGAAGTTCTTTCCATGAAATTCGTCCAAATGCCAACTCGGGCCATCGATATCGAATGGAAATATTGGAGAACTCTTTCAATAGCTCCGGTTTTTGAATGAAGGCGAGGACGATTCCATATGCCATAAGGACGAGCATGGCTGGAAAGTGTCTGCTGTTGAGAAGGAGCAGGGTTATTATAACCCCTCCAATCGCAAACAGCGGTTCTCCCCTCATCATCCCTAACCCCTCCACTATGAAACTCAGACCCAATCCGAGCATGATGCCCCGGACTACAGGCTTTGTGGTGACCTTTTCGATCCAGGTGATCGCTCCGGTGACTCCCATCAAAAGCCAGAAGAGGCCGGTAAAAATGCCTGATCCCCAGATCATTCCAGGAGTGATCGTCCCTGCATGAGCGATCGCCATCCCACCGATCGCCTTCATTGGTTGAACGGGGATAGGGGTTCTGAAATAAAGTCCCACAAAGATTTTGAAGAGACCAAAAGCAACCAGAATGCCCAGGGGATCCATTTTATTGAGGGTGATATAACCCACCACAAAAGGAATCAATGTTCCGAGATCGCCAAAGGCCCCGGCGAGTTCCATTTTGTTGTAATCATTACCCCAGAGTCGCATAATTACCCAAATAACGTGGCCGTCTCCCTGCCTACCGCAGGCGGGCGTGTCTCGTGAATCGCTAAATCCCCCCAACCCCCCTTTAGTAAACTGACCGTGTCCCATAAGTCAGGAGGCTGGACACAAGGAAGGGGGCATGACCGGTGTAATTGAAGGTTTTGCATTTCGTATTTTGGTGTCATTCCCGTGAAAACGGGAATCCAGGACCAATAGAAACATCTGGATTCCTGCTTCCGCAGGAATGACAAACTTAAAAATTAATAATGATATCGACCTGTTAACAACATTCAACTTAATCCTTGTGTCCAGCGCCCCCACTTATGGGTAAGGATCAGTTTCCAAAGGGGGATAATAAGGATGATAGCCATATCTTCATGAGGTTTTTACCCACTCACTTCCACGAAGACCTAAATTATAAGATTCCAAGAGACTTTCGATGAATGCTAACTCCCCCCTTGACATGGCCTCATTAATTTTTTATCATGATTACATAAATACATAATCTGTAAAATACTTATAAAGAACCCAAAAAGAGAGGTCATTATGCCATACGTTAAAGTTTTGAGAGGCGGACAAATCACCATGCCAAAAGAATTACGGGAGGTGTTAGAGATTAAAGAAGGGGACATTTTAGAGGTGCAAATGGAAAAAAATAAAGTAGTCTTGAAACCTAAAGTGCTGGTAGACAAAAACCAGGCCTGGGAAAAACTTAATCAGGTCATAGCAAAAGTGGGTAAAAGGCATGGCAAAATTTCAGAAAAAGAGGTAGAGAGCGATGTCTTAGAAGCCGTCAAGACGGTCAGGTCTAAGTGATATGCTCAAAGCCGTCCTCGATACCAGCATTCTGGTGAGTGCTTTTTTGAAACACTTTAGTTTTTTGAAAAAAAGTCTGATAAAAATGCCACGATATCCCAAATCCCCCTTAATCCCCCTTTTTCAAAGGGGGAAATATTTCTCCTCCCTTTGGAAAAGGGAGGTGGGGAGGGATTTTATGAAGCCTTTTTCAAAGCGCTAAAGTGTTACGAGGAATTAAGATTGTCTCAAGCCAGGAATTTTTAGAACTTCCGAAATAATCTGCAAGCGCCAATGGATCGATAACACTTAAATGCGGATTTCTCAAAAATCATTGTTTTCTTCGGCGATAGATATTCTCCATTTCTTTATAAGTGCATTCTCCGCACCAGTATTCATTCCCTTTCTGGGAATAGCCATCGTATCCAAGAGAAATCGTCACCCCGCATTCACACATTTGGTCGGCAAGCAAGTGGAAAGAAAAAGGACGGCTTTGAAGGACTAAACAGGGGTGTCACAGACACTCCAGGAATTCATCTCCTCTTCCGAGATGCCCAGGATGTAGAGGATGTTTTTAAGGCGGGCTCGTCCAAGATTCATATTAGCGGCGCGATCGAGTCTCCCTTTTGCATTGTAAGCAATCCCCAGGCCTGCCTGACCCAGCATCAACACATCATTGGCGCCATCGCCAATGGCAACGGTCTGATCCAGAAGAACTCCTTCCGCACTTGAGACCATATTGACGATCTTTGCTTTGTAGGTATTATCGACGATCTGGCCCAAGACCTTCCCCGTCAGTTTGCCATTCTTGATCTCGAGTTGATTGGCATAGGAAAAATCGAGACCCATCTTCTCCTTCAGATGGTCGGCAAAGTAATGGAACCCTCCGCTCACCACGCCCGATTTATAGCCCAACCGTTTAAGCGTCGTCACCAGCTCCTCTGCCCCTTCAGAAAGCCTCATTCCTTCCCGGATCTCTTCCAGCTCCTTCACTCTCAACCCTTTGAGAAGGGCCACGCGCTGGATGAGCGCTTCCTCGAAGTCGAGATCTCCCCTGCGGGCCTTCTCCGTAATTCTCGACACCTCCTTGAAAACCCCTGCCCTCTCGGCCATCTCGTCGATGATCTCCATATCGACCAGGGTGCTATCCATATCGAAAAAGACCAATCTCTTGTTTTTCCGATAGGCCTCCATCTTCTGGAGGGCAAGATCGATATTGAGTTCATGGCTTTTGGAGAGTAGTCTCTCTTTGAGGCGAGAAAGGTTCTGTACGCCATTGACATCGATCGTCAATTCTACACAACTGGCACGGTGGCGGGTCAGGTTGGCGATCATCTCAATATTGGCTTTCTCCTCTCCGAGGATATTTGAAATCTCCGCCAGAGCCCTGGTATCGCCGAAGTAGGTGAGGACAAAATGGTTCTTACTGTTTCGGGCCTTCACCTCCTTCTCCGAATAGAGACGGAAGTTGAGCGTCAGGCCGAGACGGCTCGCTTCAAAGAGGAGGTCTTTCAGAACGCCGTCCTTCGACTGTCTGGCTCCGCTCATATCGAGGAGAAAAGAGAGACCGAGAAAATCCTGGAGCGAGGCCTGCTCGATATCCACGATCTCCACCTGATTCTCCACCAGAATCTTGCTAAAGGCGGCCGTGATCCCCGGCCGGTCCTGGCCGGAGACCGTCACCAATACAAAGTCTTTCTTCTCGTCCATTCGATCCCCCGATTGATAACCGCCCCTTCATCTCGAATAGCCGAAGCGTTCTTCAAAGATGGGGGCGATCAGGTTGTCCACGGGCACATAGTCATCGGTGAGGATCACCGAGTAGCGTTCCTTCAGATACTTTTGCAACCGGTCCTGGGGCATGACATGGGAGGTCATCTCCTCCCCTTTCTCCTTCTTCACCACCTTGACGAAGTTATCCATATCGAGTTTCTGCGGACTGGCTACCACGACGCAGGTGCTGATCCCGATGCTGTCAAAATCGGAGCTGAGGGTGATGAGATGGACATTCCCCTTCCCGAACACTTCTTCCAGCGTCCGGATATAGGAAGGCATGAATTGGCCCTTTTTCATGCTATCGATCACATTGGCCAGAAGCAATCCATCCGGCTTCAGAAGGGCCTTCAATTGCATGGCAAATTCTTTCGTCGTCAGATGATAGGGGATTGAGAGGTCGTTGAAGGCGTCTCCGAAGATGAAATCAAAGCTCCCCTTCTCCTTGCAATTCATCACAAACCAGCGGCCATCCTCATTGTGTGAGCGGATCTTGGTCTGCTCTGAAATGCCCAGATATTTTTTGACGACCCGGGTGATCTCCGGGTCGATCTCCACGACATCCATCTCGGCCGCCGGATATTTCGATTCGATATAACGGGGAAAGGTATATCCTCCTCCGCCGATGAAGAGGGCCTTAAAGGACTTTCGCTTCTTCGCCTGCCACCTCACAAACTCTTCGTAAATCCGGATGTATTCATACTCCAGGTAATGGGGGTCCTTTAAGTCAGTATAGGAGTGGACCAGATGGTCAAGAACAAGCGACTCGAGAGGGTTTCCGCTGTTTCCTTTGATGCTGCGCTTCAATTTGATCGTGTAGTAATCGCTCTCCTTAAAAAAATATGTGTCTTCATCCAGGGGTGGTTTGAAGGCATATCCATAGGCCATCTCGAGGGCAGGGAGGGGGGAGGTTGAAATGGAAATTTCTCCCGGACGAACAGCCGCATACCCATAAAGTCCTGCCAGCGGAATGACGAGAAAGATAAGAATGAGGAAGATGGAGAAGAGTCCAATCCCTTTCTTACGTGCGAGAAAATCTCCGAAGACCAGACCGGAGAGAATGAGGATGATGCCCATGGTGATTAGGATATGGCGCGTCCCCATCCAGGAGACGAGGAAGAATCCGGTGGCAAAGGTCCCGAGGATGGAACCGAGAGTTGAGAAGGCATAGATCTTTCCGACAACATTGCCTGTCTTCGCCAGGTTGTTAAGGGTCAGCTTGACCACCAAGGGTGAGATCATTCCGAGTATACAGGCAGGGGCGAAGAAGACGATCGTGGTGATCAGGAGGATCCTCACCATGAGGCTGGTTTGAAAGTGGGCCCCTCCGACCAGATTGGTCAGGGGAGAGATCGAAAACGCTCCCACGCCGGAGAGAAAGAGGAGCCAGCCGAGCGTGGAGGGGCGGGGGTACCTATCTGCAAGCAATCCCCCCAGGTAGGCTCCGATGCTGATGCCGGCCAGCACCACGCCGATGATGCTCGTCCAGGTGTAGAGCGAGACGCCCACATAGGGAGCCATGATTCTTCCTGCCACCAGCTCGATGACCAGGGTGCAGAAACTGGCGATGAAGACGACGATGTTCGCTTTGATGACCTCTTTTTGCATGTGGAAACCTCTTTCTTTGAACCAGAATTTGGAAGCCCTTTGGTGTTCAGGTCGTAATTTTAAAACTTATCCGCAATGAGTTCAAGAGAACTTGTCCTGATTACAATTTTTTAAATCCGCAATCCGCATTCCGCAATCTACAATCGAAGATTCATTCTCCTTTATATTTCGGTGGTCTCTTTTCGACGAAGGCCGCAATGCCCTCCTGGGTGTCCTGGGTGCGGGTGATCCCCGCAATCGCCTGGCTCTCATTCTCCATCTGTGTCTCCAGAGTCTCATTCCATCCCGTTTGCATCAACCGTTTTGCCGCTCCGAACGATTTCGAAGGACCTAATGCAAGCTGTATGGCCAACTGGCTTGCCTGGGCGAGTAATTCTTCACCCGGGACGACGCGGGCCACGATCCCTAATTCAAATGCTTCCTCCGCGGTGAGCATCCGGTTGGTCAATGTTAACTCAAGGGCCCTCTTGAGACCGACAGTGCGGGGCAGAAAGTAGGACATGCTTCCATCGGGCGTGAGCCCCACACGCGTATAGGCCACACTGAAACGGGCGGAACGGGCGGCGAAAACAATGTCGCAGGCAAGGGCAAGGCTCATTCCGGCCCCCACCGCATACCCGTTGACCGCCGCGATCACGGGCGCATTCATGCGCGCCATCCGGGAGATGGCGGCGTGAAGAAAGGTGGTCACCTCTTTGATGTGTAAGGGCAGGTTCCTGCCCTGCGAGGTGAAAGACTTCAGGTCGCCGCCGGCGCAGAAATGGCTTCCCGCGCCGGTGATCATAACCGCCCGGACCACGGGATCCTCATCGCATTCCAATATGGCATGCATGAGATCCCGGGCCCATTCCAGATTGATCGCATTGAGCGCCTCAGGCCGGTTGAGGGTGATGTGAGCCACATGATCTTTTACATCGAACAGAAGGGTAGTATATTCCATCTTTTCAATACCTCCTTTTCCACGGTATAGATGGGAAGTTTAATTTGGCTAAACCGTGGTGTCAATCTGAATTTTTCATCTTTCGGCTTTAGAGTAGGTGACCTATACCGATCACCCTGAGGCTCTCGAAGGGTGAATAATTGGACTGTCCATGCTTCGACAAGCTCAGCACGAACGTTTTTTCCATATGTCCTGAACCAAAAGGATGATCTCTGGGCAAACGGAATTTGGTTGTCTCTGAGCTGCAATTCAGACAGTAGCGAGCCCCAACCGGCGGGATTCCCTGAAGGTCTCGT
>DYHU01000032.1 GCA_020724025.1 Syntrophorhabdus sp.
GAGCTTTGCGTGAGATGTTATGGCTACAGAAACCAATTTTTTCACACCTTCTGAGTGATAAGATTAAAAAGGCTATGGCAAGGACATGAGGATTTGAAAACAAAGGTCAGAAAGATCACCCTCCTTCTGGAAAAGCAGTATGGGGTTCCTCGAAAGGAAGGTTCGGGGGACCTTCTTGACATCTTCATCGAAACCATTCTCTCACAGAACACCAACGATCAAAACCGAGATCGAGCCTACCAGAGATTAAAAAGTCGATTCCCTCGGTGGGAAAGTATCCTTGAAGCGAAGACGAGAAGCATTGTCTCAGCCATCCGACCGGGCGGGTTAGCTGAGCAGAAGGCAAGGCGTATCAAAGAGATTCTCCGCTGGATTAAGAAGAGGGAAGGGAGATTAAGCCTCTCCTTCCTAAAAGAGATGGATTCGGAGGAGATCAAAAAGTTGGTCGGAGGGCTCAATGGAATCGGTCCCAAAACAGTCCATTGCCTTATTCTTTTCGGTCTGGGAAGGGATGCGTTCCCAGTGGATACCCATATCCTCAGAATCGGGAAGCGTATTGGTTTCATTCCGGAGAAAATGGATGCAGTGAAGGCCCATGCCTGGATGGTTCCGCTCATCCCCAAAGGGAAATCTTTATCCCTTCACCTCAACCTCATCCGGCTTGGCAGAACGATCTGCAGGGCAAAGAGCCCCCGATGCGCAGACTGCCTCCTTGCAGAGGAATGCCTCCATCATTCACAATATACATTGAAGAGAACTTCATGATTTTCAACTGAGAGGATTGTTCCCCCTCACCCCTGCCCTCTCTTGCCAGCCCGCCCCGCAGAGCGGAGCGAGGCCGGGGGGAGAGGGGAATAATGGGGGGTAATTACCACTTAAATGAATCAAAAATTCCAATCTTTGCGATCATGGTTTGAATCAGGCTCCTATAAGGAGTCAAAACGGATCGGTCTGACCGGATTGAAGGGATCGTCCAGGGCCTATCTCTTATCCCGGTGGCGAGAGAAGGTGAGAGGTCCTTTTCTGGTCATTGCGCCTCACCTCCGTGACGCCGAATTCCTCCTGGAAGATTTCCGATTTTTTCAAAGGGAAGGAGATGAGATTGCCTGCCTCTTTCCGCAGTGGGAGACGCTTCCCTATGATGAGATTCCTCCTCATCCGGAGATCATCCGGGAGAGGGTGAATTGCCTCTTCGCTCTGATGAGGGATGAAAGAACGGTCATCTTCTCCTCTATCAAGGCCCTGATGCAAAGGGTTCTCCTCTCTTCGGACTTAAAGGAATCGACCCATACCCTCACGGCAGGAGAAGAGGCGGACCGGGACCGCCTCATCCATTTTCTTCATGAAAGCGGGTATGCTTCCGCAAGGGTCGTTGAAGAGAGGGGCGACTTCAGCCTTCGGGGAGCGATCGTCGATATCTTCAGCCCGCTCTATGAGGAACCCCTCCGGTTCGAATTCGATGGAGATCGGCTGGAATCGATCCGGAGATTTGATGCTGAAAGCCAGCGGTCCATCAGGGGGACAGAGATGGAGAAGGCCACTCTTCTGCCTGTCAGAGATATCTCGAGAGATCCCTCTGCGCAAACCATGTCCAGCCTCTTTGATTATCTTAAGAAAGGGGGATGGGTTTTTATCGTTGAAGGGGAAGAGGTTGAGAGGGAAGCAGAGGCTTTCTTCCGCATGGCCGAAGCCCATTATGAGAAGGCCCGGATGAAGAAGAGGTCTGTCCCTCCGCCCGATTCCCTTTACCTCCGTTCCGAGGATCTCCTCCGCCATCTCGGAAGATTTCAGACGGTCTTTCTTCAGGAAGGACCCCTTGCTCCTCCCCGATGTGAGCGCATAGATGCATTGGATGTGGAGAGCAATGAAGATCTTCAGAGGGAGATCAAATCGATCTTTCAAAAAGAAGAGGGTTCAACCGAAAGTTCGCCCTTGTCCGTTCTCCTGAAACGGTTTCGCCAGTGGCAGAGGAAGGCAGCGGGCGTCTTCATCGTCTCCCACACCCTGGTCCAGGCCGAAAGGATGAGGGAACTTCTCTCCCACTACGAGATCGCTTCCCGCCTCGAAAGGGAGAAGAGGTTCGATGAGGTGATGGAAGAAAAAGGAGTGATCATACTCCTCATTGGGCCACTCTCCTCCGGGTTTCGCGCCTTTGAGGAGGGCTGGGTCTTATTGGCAGAAGAGGAGATCTTCGGAGAGAGAAGAAGGCTGAGAGAGGAGAAAGCGGGGAAGCGGCGGCCAAAAGGGGAGCCCGCTGTTGTTTCCTCCTACGGCGAACTCCGTGAGAACGATTTTATCGTCCACACGGACTATGGCATCGGCCTCTACAGAGGGTTGAGACACCTGAAGATCGGGACCGTTTCAAACGACTACCTCCTCCTGGAATATCTCGACGAGGATAAACTCTATGTTCCTGTGGACCGGCTCAATCTCATTCAGCGTTACATCGGAGGCGACGGAAGGCATCCCCGGCTCGACAAATTGGGAGGCCGCTCCTGGCAGAGGGCAAAGAAGAGGGCGAAGGCAGCCATCGAGGAGATGGTCAAAGAGATCCTCGACCTCTATGCCGCGAGAGAGGCTTTCAAGGGAATACCCTTTGCTCCGGTCGATCAATTCTACAGAGAGTTTGAGGCGACCTTTGAATATGAGGAGACACCCGATCAGGTCAGGGCCATCGAAGAGGTGATGAACGATATGGGAAACCCGAAGCCCGTGGACCGTTTGATCTGCGGGGATGTGGGGTTCGGAAAGACCGAAGTCGCCCTCAGGGCGGCCTACCGCGCCGTGATGGACGGAAGACAGGTTGCAATCCTGGTTCCGACAACGGTTCTGGCCCAGCAGCACCACCAGACCTTTTGCAACCGGTTCAAGAATTATCCGGTCGTCATCGAGATGTTGAGCCGGTTTAAAAGCCCCCGGGATCAGAAGAGGATCCTCCAGCGACTCAGAGATGGAAAGGTGGACATCATCATCGGGACGCACCGGCTCCTTCAGAAGGATGTGTCCTTTCATGATCTGGGCTTGGCAGTCATCGATGAGGAGCACCGATTCGGCGTGAACCACAAAGAGAAACTGAAGCAGATGAGGAAAATGGTCGATGTGATTACCCTGACCGCCACACCCATCCCGAGAACACTCCAGATGGCCGTCTCCGGGATCCGTGATCTCAGCCTTATCCAGACCCCTCCTGAAAACCGCCTTTCGATCCGCACCTTCGTGACCCGCTATGATGACGAGATCGTCCGGGAGGCGATTCTGCGAGAGCTTGCCCGTGGAGGACAGGTCTTCTTTGTCCACCATCGCGTCCAGAATATCTATTCAATGGCCGGACATCTCAGAAAGCTCATCCCCGAGGCGCGGCTGGCCATTGCCCATGGCCAGATGAAAGAGAGGGAGTTGGAGAAGGCGATGCTCCAGTTTGTCAGGGGAGAAGTTGACCTTCTGGTCTGCACGAGCATCATCGAGTCCGGCCTGGACATCCCGGCGGCCAACACGATCCTGATCAACCATGCCGAACACTTCGGCCTGGCGGATCTCTACCAGCTTCGTGGACGGGTGGGACGGGGAAGGCATCAGGCCTATGCCTATCTACTCATCCCTTCAGACCTCTCCCTTTCAAGGGATGCGGCAAAAAGGTTCCGGACGATTCAGGAGTTGAGTGAACTGGGATCCGGATTCAAACTCGCCCTCCAGGATTTGGAGATCAGGGGGGCGGGAAATCTTCTGGGCCGTTCCCAATCCGGACATATTTCCGCCGTGGGTCTGGAATATTACACCCAGTTGATGGAGAGGGCGGTGAGGGAGTTGAGGGGAGAGGAGGTCACCGAAGAGATCACACCGGAGATTCATTTCCATCTTCCCGCCTTCCTTCCTGAGAAATATGTGGGGGATCCGGAAGAACGGCTGCGCCTCTATCGGAGGCTTTCGCATTGCCGCTCGGATGAGGCAGTGGAGATGATCCGGGGAGAACTGGCGGACCGCTTCGGTAAGATTCCGGAGGAAGCGGCCCATCTTTTTGAAGTGATCAAAGTGAAGATTCTTCTGACGCAACTCTCCATCCGGAAGTTCGAGGCGACCCCTTCGCAAATGGTTTTGACCTTCGATGAAACGACGTGGATCTCTCCTCAAAGAGTGGTCGAATGGGTCCAGCAGGGAGAGGGGAGGCACCGACTTACCCCTGACTCCAGGCTGGTCGTTGAAGGGTGGCCGGGAATGAAGAAGAACCCCTTTGAGGCGGCAAGAAAGCTATTGCAAGCATTGGCTTGAATATGATAGAGTTTTTGTGACACTTTAGCGGTTTGAAAAATCGCCTCGCCTGTCATTCCCGCGCAGGCGGGAATCCAGACTCCGTCCCTGCGAAGGCAGGGAACCAGAAGGAACTGGATTCCTGTTTTCACAGGAAACCCTGGATTCCTGCTTTCGCAGGAAAGACAACCCTAAGAGACGTTCTATTTAATGCCTTTTTTCAAAGAGCTAAATTGATAGAGTTTTTAAAAACAGTTTAGCCAAATAGAGGTTTCCACAGAGTCGGAGCTGGGTAAGCCGCTCTCCAAGGCTTCGAATGGCGGTCTTTGGAGTAGATGGGAGACGGGTCTGGAGGGAGGATGATGAAAAAGGGAATGGTTTTTATCCTCGGAGTCTTTCTCTTATTGAGCGTCCTGAATTGCGGAAAATCGGGGAAGGAGGAGTTGGGCAGAAAAGAGCTGGTGAGGATCAACCAACTCTCCGTCTCTATCGAAGAGTTTCGCCAGATGTCGGAGAAGCAGCCCCTTGAAGGGAAGATGAGGCTTCTCGATGAGAAGGGGATGAGGGGTTTCCTTGAGAATTATGTCATCACCCGGGAGGTGCTTTATCAGGAAGCGAAGAAGAAGGGGTTCGACAAGAACAAGGAGATCCTGTCCAAAGTGGAAGATTTCAGAAGGGCAATGATCATCGATGCTCTCATTGAAGAGATGTTGAGGGGAAAGAGCGAGGCCACCGAGGAGGAGATCCAGCGATACTACAGGGAGAATAAGTCGCTCTTTACCGAACCCCTTGAGGTAAAGATCCGTCACATCGTGGTCAACTCCGAACCCGTGCTCAAGGAGGTGTTGACGAAACTCTCCAAGGGAGAGAGTTTTGAGAAACTGGCCTCCACCTACAATATTGATCGGACACGGGAGGATGGTGGAAATCTCGGCTATATCCGGAGGGGACAACTGGCTCCCTCCTTTGCTCAATTTGAGGAGGCCGCTTTTTCACTGGTGAAGAAAGGAGATCTGAGCGAGGTCATAAGAACGCCCTATGGATTTCACATCATCCAGATGGAAGAGATGCGGGGCGCCAGCCTGAGGCCCTTCGAACAGGTGAAGGAGAAGATCCGCTTCTTCCTTCAAGGAAAGAAGAGGCAGGAGGCCTACCTCGAATATGTGAAAGAGGCGAAATCGAAGGCCAACATCCTGATCAATGAGAAGTTATGGACCGAGGAAGAGAGGAAGGGAGGAAAAACGAAGGAAGAGAAAAAATGAGAAGGACTCTTTTTCATCTCTGTTTGCCACTCGTCCTCCTTTTATTTCCGGGGTGCGGGTTGTGGGAGGGAGGGCTTCCAGAGCATATCCTTGCACGAATCGATCGGGAAGAGATCACGGTCGATGAATTCAACCGGGAGTTTAAAGAGTTGGTCACCGATCAGAACAGGGAAGGGAGACAGTCGGAATTAAAGGAGCTTAAAGAAGCCTATCTCGATCAGATGATCGAGCGAAAGATCCTGACACAGGAGGCCAGGCGATTGGGAATCCAGGTCTCCGCAGAGGAATTGAGCCAGGCCATTCTTGAGATCAAGAAAGACTACCCGGGAGAGGGATTCGGGGAGAAGTTGGGCCTCAAAGGGATGAACCTGGAGGAGTGGAAAGTTCGTCTGGAGGAGAAGTTGCTGGCGGAGAAGATGGTCCGGAGCGGTCGCCAGCACCAGGGAAAGATCGAGGAGAAGGCGGCCAGGGAGTTCTATGAGACCCATCGCTCCTTATTTCAGCTTCCTCGAAGGGTGAGGGTCCGTCAGATCGTCGTGGCGGATGGAAATGAGGCGATCCAGATCCAGAAACGGTTGAAGAAGGGAGAAAATTTTGAGAAGCTGGCAAAGGAGAAGTCGCTTGGACCCGAAAAAGTCCAGGGAGGCGACCTGGGCTATTTCAGCCAGGGAGAGAAGCCTGCGGAATTCGATCACGTCTTCTCCATGGAGGCGGGCGCCATCAGCGAAGTGATCAAGAGTCCTTATGGATATCACCTCTTCAAATTGGAGGAGAAGGTGGAGCCTCGGGAGATCTCCTTTGAAGAGGCAAAGACGAGCATTCTTCAGAGGCTTGAGCGGGAGAAAGAAGAGGAGGAGTATCAGGGGTGGTTCAAAGGTCTAAGAGAGAAAGCAAAGGTGAAGGTCAACAGAAAGTGGCTGAGATCATGAGGAGCGGGAAGAGGGCTTTTTTCATCCTGGGGGTTCTCTTTCTCATATCGGGTCTGTTCTCTTCGAGCGAGGCGGCGGTCGATCGAATCGTGGCTGTTGTTAATCGGGAAATCATCACCCTCTCGGAGGTCGAGAAGATGATCGATCACCTTAAAGCAGAGATCGACACGGGAAACCGTCTGGAGAGGCGCGGGCGTGTCAATGAACTCTCACGAATGGTGCTCGAGAGACTCATCGATGAGAAGCTGATCGATCAGGAGGCCAAGAAGTCCGGGATCAAAGTGGCGGCCAAAGAGATCGATGGAGCCATCGAAGAGATCAAACGGAGAAATGCGGCCACCCAGGAGGACCTTGAAAAGGCTTTGGCCAAAGACGGGTTGACCCTTGAGGCATTCAAGAAAGAGATCGAGAAGAAAATTCTCCGGACCAAGCTGGTTCAATGGGCGGTGAAAGTGGAGCCCAATGTGGGAGAGAAGGAATTGAGGGATTTCTATCTGAAGAATTCGGACCGATACAGGACAGAGGAATCCTATCGACCCGGCCACATCCTCTTTAAAGTTCCGAAAGAGACCTCGCCCGAAGGGGTTCGCGAAATCAGGGCCAGATGTGAGAAGGTTCTGGCAAGGATTAAGGCTGGCGAGGATTTCGGAGAGATGGCCCTCCTCTACTCGGAGGATATCTCGAGTAAGGATAAAGGAGATCTGGGCGTGTTCAGAAAAGGGGAGCTCCTTCCCGTATTTGAAAAGGAGGCGCTACGACTGAAGGTTGGGGAGGTAAGCGGAATCGTTCGAACCGATTTCGGGTTTCACATCATCAAACTCCTTGATCGAAAAGGAGGTCATCCCCTTCCATTTGAAGAGGTGAAAGAGAAGATCCGGGCGGACTATCTTGAGAGAGAATTTGAAAGGAGTCTCAAACAGTATCTTGACAACCTCAAGGGGAAATCGATCATCGAAATCAAACTATGAATAGTTCGGAGTTCTGAGTTCGGCCCGCCCCGCCGAGCGGAGCGTGGCCGGGGAGTTCGGAGAACAATGAACGATGGACGATGAACGATGAACTTAAAATTTTTCCTCCAATGATCAAGATTAATCCCCCCATCTCCCGATCCCCCCATCTCCCTATCGGCGGGTCTCTTCCCATCATAGGCATCACCATGGGTGATCCCACTGGAATCGGGCCGGAGATCATTGCCAAGGCCCTATCCGTGGAAGAGGTCTTTCAGGCCTGCCGGCCCGTCGTCTTCGGAGACCCGGAGGTTCTTCTAAAAAGAATCGAAAGGGAAAGCCTTTCCGTCCAGATAAAAGTGACCGGAGAAATTCCCGAAGAGGGATATCACCCCGGCAAAATCTTTCTCTTTCCTTCGAGCCAATTGGAGGCCAACTCCCTCTCTTTCGGAAAACCGGACAGGAAGTGCGGCGAGGCCATGGTGAGATATGTCCAAGATGCAGTGAAGTGGCTGAAAAGGGCAAAGATCGATGCCATCACCACCTGCCCCATCAATAAACAAGCGATGAATGAAGCCGGATACCTCTTCTCAGGGCATACCGAGCTCTTAGCCTACCTAACTCAGGCTTCCTGTGTGGCCATGATGTTCGTGGGATCGAGGTGGAAGGTTACTCTGGTAACGACCCATCTTCCCCTTAAAGAGGTGTCCAAATGGATCACCCGTGATCGCATCCTTAATGCCATCCGGCTAACCGAGGAGGGCTTGAGAAAATACTTCGGGGTTTCTCAACCTCGGCTTGCTGTTCTCGGCCTTAATCCCCATTGCGGAGAGAATGGGCTTTTAGGCGAGGAGGAGAAGGACGAGATCGTCCCGGCGATGGAGGATGCGAAATCCCTGGGAATGAAAGTCCAGGGACCCTTTCCGGCTGATTCCTTTTTTGACATTTCTGGCCTTCATCCTTTCGATGCTGTCATCGCCATGTATCACGACCAGGGCCTCATCCCCATAAAGACTTTCGATTTTAAAGAGTCGGTGAATTTAACACTCGGTTTGCCATTTATCCGCACCTCTGTTGCCCATGGAACCGCATATGATATTGCCGGGAAGGGATTAGCCGATCCAGCCAATCTGATCAAAGCGATTGTCACTGCCGCTAACCTATCAAAATTTAAAAGAGAATTTTAATATGTGAGTTTTGATGAAATCGTAAAAAGTCCCCAAAGTGGTCATTGCGAGCGGAGCGGAGCAATCTCGTATTTCGTAAGTGGTTGATTTCATGAGATTGCGGAGCCTGTTCCGAACGAAGTGAGGAGTCTCCGAGTTTGCTTCGGCTTTGCCTCGCAACCGATAAGCTCCTCGCAGTGACATGTGGTGGGGCTTTTTACGAATCCATCAGTTTTAGAAAAAGTTGTGAGAAAGTTGTTGACAAATCGATTTATTTCGGCTAAAAAAAAGCATTTGTGAAAAATATCATTTGCTATAGGAGACCGATATGAAAGACGTTGTTGTCGTGAGTGGAACGAGGACTGCCATCGGTAATTTTGGCGGCTCTCTGAAGGATGTTCAGGTGGTAAAACTGGGCGCAACTGTCATCAGAGAAGTCTTAAGGAAGGCAGGTCTTAAACCCATCCCGAAAAAGGAATATTCGGAGATTGCTCCGGATGTGCTGAAAGGGGCGGGGATGACGGAGCTGGAAAAGACCCATTATCAGTGGGATGGGTCTTTCAAAGAGGTGGAAGTCGATGAGATCATCATGGGCAATGTGCTTCAGGCCGGGCAGGGACAGAACCCTGCACGGCAGGCCGTGATCTTCGGAGGCGTTCCAAAGGAGACCCCTGCCTTTACGATCAATAAGGTCTGCGCTTCAGGTCTCAAGGCGGTTGCCTTGGGAGCCCAGGCCATACAGACAGGGGAAGCGGAGGTGGTCATCGCAGGCGGGATGGAGAATATGAGCCAGGTTCCCTATTCCTTTCCCCAGGGCCGCTGGGGCGCCAGAATGTTCAACCAGGAGATGGTGGACCTCATGGTCTTCGATGGCCTCTTTGAGATCTTTTATGGATATCATATGGGAATCACCGCTGAAAATATTGCCGAGAAGTACGGGATATCAAGGAAAGAGCAGGATGAAATCGGGCTGATCAGTCACCAGAGGGCAAGGGCCTCCATTCAGAAGGGAATTTTAAAAGAGGAGATCATTCCCGTTGTCATCCCTCAAAAGAAAGGGGAGCCTCTCCTCTTCGATACGGATGAGAGGCCGATGGACACTTCGCTGGAGAAGATGGGCAAACTCCCCACGGCCTTCAAGTCAGGAGGAACGGTCACGGCCGGCAATGCCTCCGGGATCAACGATGCGGCGGCAGCGGTTCTCTTGATGTCAAAAGAGAGGGCAAAGGAACTTGGCCTGGAGGTTCTTGGAAAGATCAGGGCTTGCTCTTCCGCAGGGATCGATCCGGCCTATATGGGCCTGGGTCCCATTCCTGCGGTAAGAAGGGTCCTTAAAAAGGCCGGCCTCTCCTTGAGCGACTTCGGACTAATCGAACTCAATGAGGCTTTTGCCTCCCAGGCGATCGCCTGCATCCGGGAACTGAAGTTCGATCTCGAGAAGACCAATGTCAATGGAAGCGGGATCTCCCTGGGCCATCCCATCGGCTGCACAGGGGCGAGATTGATCGTCTCACTCCTCTACGAGATGAGAAGGAGAAAGGTAAATCTCGGGCTGGCCACGCTCTGCATCGGCGGTGGCCAGGGCATGGCCATGATTTTGGAAAAAAGTTAGGAGTTATGAGTTCGGAGTTCGGAGTGAATTCGGAAATGCTCCGAACTACGAACTACGAACGCCGAACTGAAAGGGAGGAAGGATGGAATATAAAAACATTATCGTTTCTTTTGAAGGGGAGATCGGAATCCTGACGATTAACCGTCCGAAGGCCCTCAATGCCTTAAACATCGAGACGCTTCAGGAGATCCAGTTGGGCATCGAGGAGGCGAAGGATCAACCGGGACTGAAGGTTCTCATTGTCACCGGGGCGGGCGAGAAGGCCTTTGTGGCCGGAGCCGATATCCTGCAGATGAAGGAGATGAATTCGATCGAAGCCCTCAACTTTTCAAAGATGGGCCACCACACCTTGAAGATGCTACAGGATTTCCACTGTCCGGTCATTGCTGCGGTCAATGGGTTTGCCCTGGGAGGGGGAACGGAGATTGCCCTTGCCTGTGATTTCATCTATGCCTCTGAGAATGCGAAGTTCGGGCTTCCCGAGGTGACCCTGGGCGTCTTTCCGGGATTCGGAGGGACCCAGAGGCTTCCTCGGCTGATCGGAAAAGGGAAGGCCAAGGAGCTCATCTTCACCGGAAAGATGATCAGCGCCCAGGAGGCATTTCAGATGGGGATCGTCAACAAGGTCTTTCCCCAGGCATCACTGATGGAGGAGACGAAGAAGACGGCCGTCCAGATTGGGGGAAACGGAGCGGTTGGCGTGAGGCTGGCGAAGATGGTTATGGATGCCGGTTTCAACATGGATCTCAAAGAGGCCTGTAACCTGGAATCTTATGCCTTTGGAATCGGATTTTCCTCAGAGGATCAGAAAGAAGGGATGCGGGCTTTTACCGAGAAGAGAAAACCCGATTTTAAGGGAAGATAAGGAGGAGCATAGCACTTTACCTTTTGAAACGGAGTTGGTCACTGGCCAGGAATGCTTCCAAAGCCTTAGAATGCGGTCTTTATAGGTAATACCCTTGGTGCTAAGGGAATTCTTGAAAGGCTGAATGACTTAGGGATCACCTGTATTATTTGATTAAAGGTGTCCGCTCTAAGGCTTCTACAGCATCCCTGACCAGTGTTCGCTATCACCATCGTTTCAAAGAACTTAAATAATAAGGAGGAGAAAGGTGAAGATCGTAGTCTGTATCAAGCAGGTTCCCGATACCACGGATGTGAAGATCAACCCCGAGACCAATACCCTGGTCCGTGAGGGTGTGGCCAGCATTACCAATCCCTTTGATGAGTTTGCCATCGAAGAGGGACTCCGCACGAAGGAGAAGTACGGCGGGGAAGTTCATGTGATCACCATGGGGCCTCCCCAGGCGATCGAAGTCCTGAAGAATGCGCTGGCCGTGGGTTGCGATAAGGTCTACCTCGTCTCGGACAGGGCTTTTGCAGGCGCTGATACGCTGGCGACCGCCTATGCCGTGTCCAAGACGGTCGAACATATCGGAGGAGCGGACCTCATCTTCTGCGGAAAGCAGGCGATTGACGGAGATACGGCCCAGGTCGGTCCGGGCGTTGCGACCCGGTTGGGCATCCCGCAACTGACCTATGTCTGCAAGGTGAGGGAGATCAATGTCGAACAGAAGAGGATCGTGGTGGAACGGTTGATGGAGAATGGAAGAGAGGTGGTCGAATCGTCGCTTCCTGTTCTCGTCACCGTTGTCAAGGATATCAACGAGCCCAGGCTTCCTTCCCTTCTGGGGATCAAGAGGGCGGCCAAGGCCCAGATTCCGACCCTTTCGGCAAAGGATATTCAGGCAGACGAGAACCGCCTCGGATTGAAGGGCTCGCCCACCTGGGTGACGAAGGTCTTCACGCCCGAGCCCAGAGGAGGAGGAGAGGTCTTAAAAGGGGAGTTGACGGATGTGGTTCCACTCCTGATCAATAAATTGATGGATTCGAAATTCATTAAGTAATCAAAATTCTTTTGGAATGATGGAATACTGGAACATTGGGAAAATAAAAGGTTAAGGCTAAGGATAAGGTTAAGAAAATCTCGACCTTAACCTAAACCTTAGCCTCAAAGTACCCAATCCAACCTTCCACCATTCCATGATTCCAGTTTTCCAGTCTGCATAGGAGGAGAAGAGAATGGCCAGATTGTTGATTGACAAAGAGACCTGCACGGGATGCGAAGCCTGCATTCCTTCCTGTCCCTTCGGGGCATTGAGCATGAAGGAAGGGATTGCCGTCGTTGACGAAAAGTGCACTTTCTGCGGAGCCTGTGTGGATGTCTGTCCGGTGAGTTCGATTACTCTGGAGAAGGATGAGAAGGCCGTGACCATTGATGTGAGCGCCTATAAGGATGTCTGGGTCTTCATCGAGCATGAGCAGGGAAAGGTCTCCGGTGTCTCCTTCGAACTTCTCGGAGAGGGAAGGAAACTGGCCGATACCATCGGATGCAAATTATGCGGGTTCATCTTCGGCAAAGAGGTCGAGGGATTCATTAAAGAGGCGATCGCTTACGGCGCGGAGAAGGTCTATGTAACCGAAAGCCCTCTACTCGAACCCTATCGGACCGATCCCTATGCCTGTGCAGCAGTTAACCTCATCCGGAAGTATAAACCCGAAATCGTTCTTTTCGGAGCCACGGTTCAGGGACGCGATTTCGCCGGGACCGTTGCCACCACTCTGGAGGCGGGATTGACTGCGGATTGCACAGGCCTTGAGATCGATCTCGAGACGAAATACCTCAAACAGACTCGGCCTGCCTTTGGCGGAAATATCATGGCGACCATTCTCGACTACCCCAACTACCGGCCCCAGATGTCCACGGTCCGCCCCAAGGTTTTTCCCATGCCTGTGAGGAATGACTCGAGAAAAGGGGAGGTGATCCGGGAACCCCTGCCGATGACCGAGGACCAGATCCGGACAAGGGTTCTGGAATTCATCAAAGGGACGGAGGCAGTCAATCTGGCTGATGCGGAGATCATCGTCTCAGGGGGGAGAGGAATCGGGAGCCCAGAGAACTTCAAGGTGATCCGCGAACTGGCAACCGTTCTGGGAGCGGCCGTAGGAGCCTCCAGAGCCGCGGTGGATGCAGGCTGGATCCCTTATGAGCATCAGGTGGGGCAGACTGGCCGGACAGTCAGGCCGAAGATCTATTTTGCCTGCGGAATTTCAGGTTCCATTCAACACCAGGCCGGGATGAAGACCTCGGACATCATCGTCGCGATCAACAAGGATCCGGAAGCGCCCATCTTTAAGATCGCCACCTATGGTGTGGTCGGCGACCTTTTTACCGTCGTCCCCATGATCAAGGAGGAATTCAGAAAACGACTCGGAAGGTAATTTTTTGATTAAAGTTCAAATGTCAAAACCCAAATGTCAAAGGAATGCCAAATTTCAAAATCCCTCCTTACAATAAGGAGGCAAATGGGAGATGACCTGAATTCTTTAAACTTTGTGCTTTGACATTGCCTTTGTTTGATTTGAACTTTGGACTTTGACATTTGTCATTTCTTCTCCTACGATTTTCTCCTTGCTTTTTTCCTTCCCTTTCATCATAATTGGAATAAATAATTTGAAGGGGGTTTCCATCCATGATCGTCACCTGCGCCTCCTGTTTGACAAAGTATCAACTGGATGATTCGAGAATTTCAGAAAAGGGGGCAAAGGTTCGATGTTCCCGGTGCAAACAAGTATTCTATGTCGTCCCGCCCCCGGAGACGAAAGAAGAAGTAGCTGAGGGTTTCGAGTCTTTTGCCAAGTACCATGAGGAGTTGATAGGAAAAGATCGGAAGGGAATCGAAATCTCTCCCTTAGAGAAGGAGGAGGAAGAGGAGGAGGAGATAAAGGGAAAAGGGGCGAGACCCGTGGAGGCGGAAGAGGAGGAAGAAAAATTTCTCTTTTCCGATCAGCCCCCTCAGGAGCAGGTGGAACCCTTTTCTCTTCCGGAATTTGGGGAGGGAAAGGAGACCGAGATCAAGGAGGCCAGGCCGAAGAAGGCCGCCATCGATGAGAGGAGAATGAGAGGGGAGAGAAGAAGACCCTCCCGTCTATTTGCCCTTGTGGTAGTCATTGCCATTCTGGTATTCGGCCTTTTCTTCTTATGGACGGAGATGAAATCAGGCGGCAAGCTCTCTTCCTATTTAGAAAATCCCATGAAGAAAGTGGCCCAGTTGTGGGAGAAGATCTGGGGAACGGAGAAGGAGGGCCTGATCGTTAAAGACCTAACCGGATATGAGGAGAAGGTGGGAGAGTTTCCCCTTTATATCATCGAGGGAAAGGTGGACAACCAATCCCAGAAAACGAAGAAGTATATCAAAGTGAAAGTGGTCATCTTTGATCAGAACAGGACGAAAGTGGCTGAGAAAGAGACCCTCTGTGGCCGGGCCATCGGTCGCGGAGAGTTGAAAAGTCTCCCTTCCGACTTCTTTTCCGGAGAAATGATCATCCAGCCTAAAACGGAGAAGGAGATGGTCACCCCTTCCGGCAAAGCCGTTCCCTTTGTGATCGTCTTCAAGGATTTACCCGCCCAGGCAAAAGAGTTCAAGGTCGAGATCGTCGAAGCCCCCTCTATTTAGTCGTATCGTCGCATAGTCTATTAGTCGCATAGACATTTTCGAAGTGACTAAAGTTAAAAATGACTAAAGTGAGCTAAAGTTAAAATCAATGTCTTGCCTTTTGCAACTTTAGTCACTTTGAAACTTTAGTTCACTTTAGGCACTTAAATTGTGACTATTGGACTACATGACTACAAGACTATGAGACTACCTGACTATTCGGGTGTTTTAATCCCCTGGATATAGATTTCGATGAGGGTAAGGGAGAGGGTCACGATCAAGGGGCCTCCTACCAGACCGATCATCCCGAAGGCCTGAATTCCTCCAAGAACGGAGAAGAAGAGAAGAAGGGGATGGATCTTCGTTCGGGTGCTGACCAAGAGGGGACGGAGAAGATTGTCGACCATACTGATGAGTAAGATCCCCAATCCCAGAAGGATGATCCCTTTCAAAAAAGCCCCCTGAAGGAATAAAAAGATGGCTGCCGGACCCCAGATGAGGGCTGTTCCACCCATCGGGATGAAGGAGAGAAAGGCCATCGCCGTCCCCCAGAAGACCGGAGAGGAAATACCCAAAACCCAGAATGATACCCCTCCTAATATCCCCTGAAGGATGGCAATCAGTATCCCCCCGTAGAGGGTGGCAGAGATCATCATCTTGAATCGCTCAATGATCAGTTCACTCTCCTTTGCGGGAAGAGGAACAATCTCTTTGATCCTTTTGAGGAGACGGTCTCCATCTTTGAAAAGGTAGTAAAGGGAGAGAAGGGTGAAGAAGAAGCCGGCGACAAAGGTGGAGACGCCTTTCAGAAGGTTGGATGTCTGGTTGAAGAGAAAGGCGCTGATCTGTTGAATATTCTTCAGCAGAAAATTGAACGGGTCTGCCTGGGAGAGATCGACATATTGTTTCAGCCTTTCCAGAACCCCTTTGAGCAGGGGGAGTTCCCCGATCCGGCTCAAATAGGATTGCAAGCGGCCTGTTTTAATCATTTCGTCCAACTGATGGTAAAAATCGATCACCTCATTGGCAAGGGAGATCATCAGAAAACCGGCTGGAAGAACGATCGCGAGGACGACGAAGAGGGTCATCGCCAGTGCAGAGAGAACCCTTTTTTTCTTCAAAAGGAGTTGCAGCTTCAGAAAGAGAGGGTAGAAGGCAATGGCCAAAAGAATCGCCCATACGATCGACGCTAAAAAAGGAGAGAAGATCTGATAAAGGTAGTAAAACGAGAGAGAGGCGAGAAGAAGAATAAAAATAAGAAAGATGTGCTCTTTTTTCATAAATCACTCCTGACCTCTATTCAAATAACCACGCAGTAAAATCTCCTCCCCCCTTGCGGGGGAGGATGAAGGTGGGGGGTAATCATAAGTCACATGGTCACCCCCACCCCCACCCTCCCCCGTCAAGGGGGAGGGAAGTTCTTATTATTTTCATGGTTCGTGAGTGATAAACTTATCATGTAAATTTATTTGGGAATTGGTGCTTGGAATTTGGTGCTTCTCTTCTACGGCTTCTCGCCAGATAGATCAGGGGAAGGCTGACGAGGGTGATGGCCATCTTGACCACATACTGGCCTTCGATCAGGGGCCAGACCGGCATGAGGCCATAGAAGGCAAGTGTGATGAAGACCACACTGTCCACCCCGGTCGAGAGCGTGTTGCTCACCAAAACCCTCAACCACTTCGGGCCACGGATACGAGCTCTCCAGAAGGCAAAAATCTCAGCATCGATGAGCGAACTGATCAGGTATGCCGTAAGGCTGGCAAAGACGATCCTCGGAGTGCTTCCCAGGACACCTGCAAAACCTTCCTGCCCTTTATAAAAAGGGGCAGGAGGAAGGGCAACGGCAAATTGGGCATAGGCGGCAAGGAGAAGGTTGGCGATGAAAGCGGCCAGGATCACCCTTCGGGCGCCCTGCTTGCCCATCGATTCATTGATCAGATCGATGAGGGTGAAGGTAAGGGCATAGATGAAGATGGCCGCCGGAACGACGATGCCTCCTATCTGGACAGGTTTGGAGGCCGTCACATTGGCGATCAATTCACAGGCGATGTAGAGCCCGATCAGGATCGTATCCATTTCGCAGGGATTAATCCTTTGAACGCAGAAGAAGGATAGGGGTCTCCGCCCGCGTTAAGACTTTAAGGGCAATGCTTCCCAGGACCCACCGGGTAATTCCGGATCGGCCATGGGTGCACATGACGATCAGATCAGCCCCGATCTCTTTTGCAAAGTCAATGATCTCCACGGCCACCTGCTGTCCTGTCTTCACTGTGGCTGAGACCTTGAGTCCCCTCTGTTTCAACTCCTCTGTCAGGCTCAGGAGATACCTCTCGGCCGTCTCCTTCTGCTTCTCATCGACAATCAGGGGTGTGACCAGTTCGGGCGACCCATAGATAGGCATAAATGGAACGACCTGGAAAAGAATGATTTCAGAGCCAAAGGTATGGGCCAGTTTCTCAGCCTGAGGCAGGGCTTTTTTGGCCAGCTCCGAACCGTCTAAAGTGACTAAAATCTTCTTATACATATCCACCTCCTTCAAACAGATGATTATTGAAATGATGGAATCATGGGAGGATCGGATTATCACTTTTTATCACCCATCATTCCAGTATTCAAATTTATATCAATTTTGCTTTCTTTAGGCAACAGAAAAGAAAGTTTTGGGGTAACCCCTCGGTGATCGGGTGGTATTGACCCTTTTCTGTCTCTTTAACCGAGGGGTTCCCTTTCGGAAACGATAAAAAAGAAAGAAAATGACTATCAGAATTTTCAATACTTTTCCCTTTCATTATTGAAATAATCAATTTGACACATCCCTCCCTTCCAATTTAGTTATAAAAGGCTACGACTCTTTTTATTTGGGTAAGGACGAAATCAAAATTGGGAGGCAAAAAATGTCGAAATGGGCAGGATTCTTTGCGACTCGTTGGGGGATTATCGGTGTTGGAGCTTTTATCGGGATCTTTGCCCCACTTTTGCAGAAGTGGGGAAATCCGGCGAACATGGGCATCTGTGTGGCCTGTTTTGAGAGGGATATTGCAGGAGCGCTCGGACTCCATCGGGCGGCTGTTGTCCAATATATGCGGCCCGAAATCATCGGCTTTGTCCTTGGCTCGCTGATTGCCGCCTATGCGTTTAAGGAATTCCGGTCACGGGCCGGCTCTGCTCCCATAGTTCGTTTTGTCCTCGGCGTCTTTGCCATGATCGGAGCCCTGGTTTTCCTCGGATGCCCATGGCGGGCCATGCTCCGTTTGGCGGGTGGTGATGGGAATGCCATCTTCGGACTTCTCGGGCTCATCGGAGGAATATGGGTAGGCACACTTTTTCTTAAAGGCGGTTACAACCTGGGACGATCTCAAACCACTCATACCTCGGTTGGATGGTTATTGCCTTTAATCATGCTTGGGTTTCTTGTTCTGATGTTCATCTTTCCACAGATTCAGGGTCAGGACAAAAGCGGAGTCCTGTTCTACAGCCAGAAAGGTCCTGGTTCCATGCATGCGCCGATTTTCGTGTCGCTGTTGATTGGCCTCTGTATCGGATTTCTGGCTCAGAGAAGTCGGTTCTGCACCATGGGGGCTGTCCGGGATTTGATCCTTTTTAGGCAAACCCATCTCCTTTCGGGAGCCATTGCCCTTGTCGTGGTTGCTTTCATCACCAATCTGATTTTGGGGCAGTTTAACCCCGGTTTTGCAAAACAACCCGTGGCGCACACAATGAGCCTCTGGAACTTCGGCGGCATGGTCTTGGCAGGGTTGGCCTTTGCCCTGGCCGGAGGATGTCCCGGACGACAACTCTTCCTTGCCGGGGAGGGCGATGGGGATGCAGCGGTTTTTGTTCTCGGGATGATCGTCGGAGCCGGTTTCGCACATAACTTTGGCCTGGCCAGCTCTCCGGACGGAGTTGGGCCTTATGGCGTTGCCGCTGTGATCATTGGGCTTCTCACCTGTCTGTTTATCGGGTTCACAATGCGAAAGGAAGTTGCCTAAAAAGGAGGGATAAAAATGAGCAAGATCGTTAATGCCCGCGGGCTTTCGTGCCCTCAACCTGTTCTGCTGGCTCTGAATGAGATTAAAAAGATCAACAAAGGAGAAGTCATCGTCCTCGTGGATACGGACACTTCCAAAGAGAATGTTTCCCGGGCTGCAACCGCTCAGGGATGGAGTGTCGAAGTTGAGAGGGTTCAAGAAGAGTACCGTCTTGTTTTGAAAAAGGATTAGAAATGATTTACTTTGATAACCCAGCCACTTCATGGCCAAAGCCTCCTCAAGTGAAAGAGGCAATGGTCAGATTCATAGAAGAAGTCGGAGCCAACCCGGGTCGGTCCGGACACTCACTCTCCATCGAAGCAGCTCGAATCATCTATGAAGCCCGGGAGGCCGTTTCCGTCTTATTCCATGTCAAAGACTCCTCCAGAATCGTCTTTACGCTCAATGCTACCGAATCCATCAATTTAGCTCTAAAGGGTTTATTAAAACCCCAAGACCATGTCATTACGAGCAGCATGGAACATAATTCGGTGATGAGACCGCTCCGGGATCTGGAGAGAAGAGGAATTGCATTAACTGTTGTTCCTTGTTTTGAAGATGGGACGTTAGACCCGAGAGAAGTTGAGAAGAAAATTCAATCCACTACCAGGATGATTGTCCTTAATCACGCATCGAATGTGACAGGAACACTTCTTCCCATCAGAGAAGTTGGGAAGATAGCGAGAGAATATAACCTCCTCTTTTTAGTCGATGCCGCTCAAACGGCCGGTGCCTATCCGATTGAGGTTGATAAGGATGGGATTGACCTTTTAGCCTTTACCGGACATAAGAGCCTCTATGGACCCCAGGGGACAGGGGGGCTGGTCATTGGGGAGCGCATCAATGAGAAAGAGATGATCCCTTTGAAGCAGGGAGGGACTGGAAGCCGGTCCGAATTTGAGGAACAACCGGACTTCTTACCGGATCGCTTTGAGAGCGGAACACCCAATGGCGTTGGGATTGCCGGGCTTCTTCCCGGGATTCAATTTGTTCTGGAAAAAGGAGTGGAACAAATCCGTCAAAAAGAGATGACCCTTATAGAAACACTTATCATGGGTTTAAAAAAAATCCCCCAAGTGAAACTTTATGGTCCTGAACGTCAGAAGGATCGAATCGCTACGCTCTCTTTCAATTTTGCCCACCTCTCTCCTTCGAATGGGGCCTTACATTTAGAAAAAGAGTTTGGTATCCTCTGTCGTCCAGGACTTCACTGTGCGCCTTCAGCCCACCACACCCTTGGAACTTTTCCAGAGGGAACGATCCGATTCGGACTGAGTATTTTCAACATCGAAGCGGACATTGAAACTGCCATCCAAGCCATTTTTCAGATTTCCAAAGAAAGATAATGGCTCTCCACTTTAGAGGATTGAATTATCGATGAAAAGAAAAGGGGATATAGGGTAGAATATCAATTAAAGCGATGAGGGATGGGGCGAGGGGAAGCAGACCGTTTGATAGGGCTATGAAGTGCGTCTTTGTATTTGAATCCGTCCATCGCGTCATGAAAGCGGAGAAACTTCTCAAGGGGAAAGGGATAAAGATTGATCTCATCCCCGTACCACGGGAAATCAGTTCTGATTGCGGAGTGGCTGTTGAATTATCTGCAGATTCAGAAGCAGAAGCTTTATTTATTCTCAGAGAGAATAGGATATCGGTTGTGGGATGTTATACAAGGGATTTAAGAGGAAAGTTTGAGAAAAAGAAGGAAATTCAAATCTAAGTTGAAAGGACAGAGATGAAATGGAAAAAGTGCGTCTGACCGAAAAAGTGAAAAAAGCGGGTTGAGCCTCTAAAATGGGTCCAGAGGATCTGGATCAGATTCTAAAGGAGTTGCCTCTTCCAAAAGATCCGAAGGTTTTAGTGGGACTGGATACGTCGGATGACGCAGGGGTCTATCAATTAAATGATGAAGTCGCTCTGGTTCAAACGGTGGACTTCTTTACTCCGATTGTGGACGATCCCTTTACTTTTGGCGAGATCGCGGTGGCTAATGCCTTAA
>DYHU01000289.1 GCA_020724025.1 Syntrophorhabdus sp.
AGAAATGGAGGGGGATTTGACATTACACATAAAATCGATTAGTATTTTTCGATATTAATTCTGGAGGTTTAGGATGTTTGCCGTATTGAAAACAGGAGGAAAAGAGTATCGGGTCGCCAAGGGAGATGTGATTCGGGTGGAGAAACTCGAAGGGAAGGTTGGAGATCAGGTGACCCTGAAGGATGTTTTAATGGTCGCAGGGGAAGGCCAGTTCCATCTGGGCGCCCCCAATTTAAATAATGCGGTCATCGCCGGCGAGATCGTGCGTGAGGTCAAGGGCAAAAAGGTCCTCACCTATAAGATGAAGAGGCGGAAGAATTACCGGCGGATGAAAGGGCACCGTCAGACCTATACCTATCTGAAGGTGAATGACATCACGTTAAGCTAACGCACAAATGGAATATTGGAATTATGGAATAATGGGTTAAACCATTGTTCCAACATTCCATCATTCCAGTATTCCGGCTTTAGTTTTTTACACAATAAAGTCTGAGAATTTATCTCTAACATCTTGAAAACCATTGTTGTCATGCTGAACTTGGTTCAGCATCTCGATTTGTCCAGTGGGTGAGATCCTGAAACAAGTTCAGGATGACAGGTCTGGGAAATTTCAAATATTTTTGGTTAGATTTTTAGGAGGTTGTTATGGCGCATAAGAAAGCAGGAGGAAGTTCCCGCAATGGCAGGGATAGCGCAGGACAGCGTTTAGGGGTGAAGCGATTCGGCGGGCAGTCGGTCCAGGCAGGCAGTATCCTGGTCCGTCAGAAAGGCACCCGGATCTTTCCCGGAGAGAATGTGGGCATGGGAAAGGATTACACCCTTTTTGCCAGAATCGACGGGGTCGTTAAATACGAGAAAAGGGGAAGAGATAAGAAAAAGGTGAGCGTTTACACCCAGAGCCTCTAAACCTGCGCCACGATTGGCCTGTGATCGGAAAAGATGAAGTTTGTGGATCAAGTCAGAATCCGGGTGATGGCAGGCGACGGCGGAAATGGGTGCGTCAGTTTTCGAAGGGAACGATATGTTCCCAAGGGAGGTCCGGACGGCGGTGATGGTGGAAAAGGTGGGGATGTGATCCTCCAGGCAGATGGCCAGCTTTCAACCCTTCTCGATTTATCCTACCCCCAGCAGCTTCGTGCCCGAAAAGGAACCCACGGTAAAGGCAAAAATCAGACAGGAAAAAACGGAGAGGATTTGATCATTCGGGTCCCGGTAGGCACGCTTGTCCGGGATGATGAGAGCGGTGAGCTGTTGCAGGACCTTCTCTTCGATGGACAGCAATTCGTCGTGGCAACAGGGGGTCGGGGAGGCAGAGGAAATGCACGATTTGCCACGTCAACACAGCGCGCCCCCCGCCACGCCGAAAAGGGCGAAAAAGGGGAGGAGCGATGGCTGAGACTCGACCTGAAACTCCTTGCTGATGTGGGCCTCATCGGTTTCCCCAATGCGGGAAAATCAACTCTTCTATCCAAAATATCCTCTGCCCGACCAAAGATCGGAGATTACCCTTTCACCACCCTAATTCCCAACTTAGGAGTGGTGGGAAGAGAAGAAGGCCGGGGCTTTGTTGTGGCCGATATCCCAGGACTGATCGAAGGGGCTTCGAAGGGAGCGGGGCTCGGGTTGACCTTTCTCCGACATGTCGAGAGAACGAGACTTCTCGTCCACCTCCTGGACATCTCCGGGGAGTCGCCGCGAAATCCTTTAAAGGATTTCGACGCCCTGAACAGTGAATTGAATGCCTATCACCCCTCTCTGCGCGAAAAGGTTCAGATCGTTGTGCTGAATAAGATCGACCTTCCTTCCGTTCGGGAGAGAGCGGCAGAAGTGAAGAAACAGTTCGAAGGAATGGGACACCGTTTCCATGCGATCTCAGGAAAAACAGGAGAAGGAGTGGATGAATTAATCCTTGCCATTTCACTGGCATTGGGGTCAATCTCAAATAAAGCCGATGAACAGTAAAGATATACGAAAAAAGGTCCTGGAGAAGGCGAGAAGGATTGTCGTCAAGGTAGGCTCCAGCATCCTGGCCTCCGTGGAAAAAGGGCTCCACTATGAAGTTTTCTCCCACCTGACCAAAGAGATTTCCGAACTGAAACGCCAGGGCTATGAGATTGTTCTGGTCTCATCCGGAGCCATTGCAGCCGGAATGGAGAAACTGGGTTATAAAACCCGTCCCCAATCGATCACCCAGAAACAGGCCACCGCTGCCGTGGGTCAGAGCCGGTTGATCCATATCTATGAGAATTATTTCTCCCGCTACCAGCAGATGGTCGCCCAGGTCCTTCTGACCCATGACGACCTGAGCCATCGCCGGAGGTTCCTCAATGCTCGAAATACGCTCCTTGCCCTCCTTGAGTTAGGGATCATTCCGATCATTAATGAAAACGATACGGTCGTCGTTGACGAAATCAAAGTGGGTGACAATGACAACCTCTCCGCACTCATCACCAACCTCATCGAGGCTGACCTTCTGATCATCCTGACCGATATCGAAGGCATCTGTGACAGAGACCCGAGAAATCACCCCGATGCCAGATGCATCTCCCTGATTGAGGACATCGATGCGGATATGGAGGGAGTGATGGGAGAGACGAAGAGCCAGATGAGCGTCGGCGGGATGACAAGCAAGATCCAGGCCGCCAGAAAGGCATCCCGTTTCGGGATTCCCACAGTGGTCGCCTGCGGCACCAAAAAGGAAGTCCTTCGTCAGGTCTTAAAAGGAAAGGAGATCGGCACACTCATCCTTCCCAAGATGAGGACACTGAGCAGTCGAAAACACTGGATCGCCTTCAACCTGAAACCGAAGGGCGATGTCATCGTGGATGAAGGAGCCAAGAAGGCCATCGTTCAGAAAGGGAAGAGTCTTCTTCCATCGGGTGTGCTGGAGGTGAGGGGTTCTTTCGACCGGGGAGATTCGGTCTCCTGCGTGGGGCCTCGCGGAAGGGAGTTTGCCAGGGGGCTGGTCAATTACAGCGTTCAAGAGCTTGAGAAGATTAAGGGCCATCGAACTGGTGAGATCGAAAAAGTCCTGGGCTATAAGTATTCGGATGAGATCATCCACCGGGATGACCTGGTTGTTTTATGAGGGAACAGATGGATCTGAGGCTGGAAGTAAAAGAGATAGCAAAAAAGGCGAAAGAAGTTTCCCGCCTGCTGGCCCGGCTCTCCACCGATACGAAGAATAAGGCCTTATCTGAAATGGCGGATGATCTGGAAAAAAACCAGGCCCTCCTGATCGAAGAGAACAGAAAGGACCTGACTGCGGGTGAGAAGGCACGCCTCTCTTGTGCGATGATGGACCGGTTGCGAATGACCCCTGCGGTGATCCAGGCAATGGCAAAGGGCCTTAGGGAAGTGTCCTGTCTTCCCGATCCTGTGGGAGAGGTCTTAAAGATGTGGAGAAGGCCGAATGGATTGACCGTCGGAAAGATGAGGATTCCCATCGGTGTCATCGGAATCATCTATGAATCGAGACCGAATGTGACTGCTGATGCGGCGGGCCTCTGTCTCAAATCGGGCAATGCAATTATCCTCCGGGGAGGTTCGGAGGCCTTTCACTCCAATCAGGCCATCGTCCATATCCTTCAAAAAGCCTTGCACAAGGCCGGTGTTCCGGAGGAAGCGGTCCAGATCTTTCCCCGGACCGAAAGGGAAGCCATCCAGGAGATGCTCCAGCTGGAAGATGAGATCGATCTCATCATCCCCAGGGGAGGGGAAGCGTTGATCCGTTTTGTGGCGACCCATTCGAAGATCCCAGTGATCAAACATTATAAGGGAGTCTGCCATATCTTCGTTGATGAGACTGCGGATCCGGAGATGGCCCTGCGGGTCTGTCTCAATGCCAAAGTCCAGCGGCCCGGAGTATGCAATGCCATGGAGACGCTCCTGGTCCATGAGAGGATAGCGGGTGGCTTCCTTCCGAAGATCGCAGAAGCCCTTCAAAAAGAGGGCGTGGAACTGCGGGGATGCCCGGAGACACGGAAGATCCTCTCCGGAGTGAAAGCGGCGAAGGAGGAGGACTGGTATGAGGAATATTTAGACCTCATCCTCTCCATCCGGGTGGTCAAAGGGATTGAGGAGGCATTGAAACACATTGCCACCTATGGGTCCCTCCATACGGAGGCCATCCTCACCTCCGATTATCAGAACGCCCAGTGCTTTCTTCGAGAGGCCAACTCCTCCTGCGTCCTGGTCAATGCCTCCACCAGGTTCAACGACGGATTTGAGCTGGGGCTGGGGGCGGAGATGGGGATCAGCACCTCCAAACTGCACGCCTTCGGACCGATGGGCCCGGAGGAGCTGACGGTAACCAAATTTATCGTCTATGGAGAAGGGCAGATAAGAACATAGAAATCAAATGGAATGTTGGAATACTGATAGTCTCGTAAAAAGTCAGAGAATGCCATTTTCTGTCATTCCTGCGCAAGCAGGAATCCAG
>DYHU01000290.1:0-1830 GCA_020724025.1 Syntrophorhabdus sp.
TGACCTAACTATTACAAAATTTGTAGTCTTTGTCAATGTCTATAAGTAATTAGGGACGGGTTCCCATTTTGTTAATCCCTCCTGACCTTTTTCTCCTCCTGTCGGTGGGCGGGCTCATTAAGGGAAAGGGGAAAAGACGATAGAAAGATCCATGTGATCCCATAACCCAGAAGGGCTCCTGCCAAGACATCGGTGGGATAATGGAGGCCCAAATAGATTCGGGTCCATCCGATAAATCCAGCGATGACATAAAAAACAATCCAATATCGGGGAAACCAGTGAGTGAGGAGGGTCGCTATCATGAAGGCGTAGGTAGCATGACCGCTGGGAAAACTGGGGTCAAGGATCTCTCCCGGACCTCTGGAGAGTTTTGAGGCCATTTCCTGAAGGAAATGGAAAGGCCTTTCCCGCTGAATGAGAAATTTAAGACTGTAAACAATTGCAGATTGGATGCCATAGAGAAGGAGAAGACGACGGAAAATCTTTCTTTGTTTAGTGATGATTAAACTGAGAAGAATGAAGAGGACGACTGCAAAATGGCTTCCCAGATAAGTCAGCCAGGGAATGGTGTGGTCAAACACCGGGGAACTCCACCATTGATTCGCCCATCTCACGAATGTTAATTCCCAGTCCATTGATTTCCCGATCTCCCCATCTCCCTATCTCCTAATCTCCCCATTTTCCTCTTCTCCATGTCTCCCGACCTCCCAATCTCCCCATTTCCCCATCCATATCTCTAAAACGGCAACCTCGGGATGATATCTGCGAGGTTCTGACTCTGTACGCAGATGCTGGCAATATTTTCAAGGTCTGAGCAGGAGGAATTAAAGGCAATGGAGAACCCCACCATCTGAAACATATCTATATCGCCTTTGCTATCGCCGATAGCAATCGCCTCTCCGGGCTTGAAATCAAATTCTTGAAGAATTCTCCTTACCCATTCTGCTTTCTTATCGTAATGGACCTGGATCCTCACCCTTCCGCTTAAGATTCCATTTTCGTGGAGGAGATCGTTGGAGACAGAATAATCGAACCCGAATTTCTGATGGACCCAATCGGAAAGAACAGAAAGGCCGGAGGATACCATCGAAAGTTTCATGCCTCTCTGCTTTAAATGGTAAATCAACTTGTCTGTTCCGGGATGAAATGGAACGGTCTTAACGATTTCCATCATCTCTTCTACCTTCATCCCCTTCCACACCTCGGCGTCGCGCTCACAAAACTCTTCGTAAGAAATCTTCCCGGCCAAAAACTGATTCTGATACTCCTCCGCAAACCCGTACCATTTTCCTAACTGGATATGGATATATTCCCAGATCGATCGCTCCTGAGTGAGCGTCCCGTCAAGGTCGAAGATTACCAGTTTATAATGTTGATTCTTCCCCATCTTTTCACTCTTAAATGGAGGGCCAACGGGGGATATGATATACTTTTTCAGGATTCTTCCCCCACCCGTTTCATGAAGGATGTTCCGAAAGGCAGTTGGGTGTGCTGGAGAATCTTCCTCACCTCCCAAGGATAATATTATCAATAAGTCTGACAGAACCGACGATGGCGGCAATGGCAATCACTGCAGGACCTTTCACCATCTCAATTTTCTCGAGTGTTTCAGCATCTCTGATTTCCACATATTGAATAGAAATCTCACCCACTGACTCAACGCTCTCTTTAACCGTTCTACAAAGGGTGGAGGCCCGTCTCTCTCCAGACTCAAACAACTCTTTCCCCTTCGTAAGAGATCGATAAAGAATCGTAGCCCTTCTCCTATCTTCAGGAGAAAGATATGTATTTCTCGAACTCATCGCAATACCATCTTTTTCTCTAACAAGA
>DYHU01000290.1:1930-4392 GCA_020724025.1 Syntrophorhabdus sp.
TCTTCGTCGCGAGGATATCTTTCAAAATCTTCGCCGGGTCCAAATTGAATTGGATTAACGAAGATGGAGACCACCACAGAATCAGATAACTCTTTTGCCTTTCTGACCAAAGAGAGATGTCCATCGTGGAGATACCCCATGGTCGGGACGAACCCAATTCTTTTCCCCTCCCTCCTCAGTCGATCCGACATTTGTTGCATATCCTTAATTCTACATACCATCTGCATCGCTTCTCCTCCAGGTTGAAAAATCGCCATTCATCCTATAATATTTTTAACTCACCGAAATTAAAAATATTCATATTTTTTATCTGTGTCAAGCTCTATCCTCATTCGGGTTAGAAACCTTGGGAAGTGAATCCAGCAGATATACGACGGAGGGAGAAGGTGTTGAGGAAAATTATATTTTGCTAAACGATTATTTTAATTTATTCCGCCTTTCTAATTCTACGATTCCACTCAATTGCTTGATGATCCCTTCCCTGATTTTCTTGTTTTCAATCTTTCGGAAAAGTTGGAGGAGGGTGATCTCTTCTGGATATAATGGTAAAGAAGTTTCATCCACCAAATTCTTTCTTTTAGAATAATATTTTCCGGGTGGTTCTGATACCATAGGCACTTTTTCTTTCTCAAAAAAGGTGTTCACTGAAATCCCTAATGCCATTGCAATTCGCTGGATCATCTCCATGGAAATTTTATTGACACCCTTTTCATATTTCTGGATCTGCTGAAATGAAACCCTTACCTCTTCAGCCAACTTCATCTGAGACATCCCCAAGGCTTTTCGTATTCTCTTGATTTCGGCGCCTATTTCCTTATGAGTTTTTATCATAATATATCGCCCTAAACGATTTCATTCACCATCTATAATGTACATGAGGAGAATGTCTATAAACCAATGGTTGCATTTTTTTCTTGACTTTTACAATTATGGGTTGTAATTTTATTAAGAAATCTGTTAAATGGAGTTAACGCGGTGAAAAGAATTTTGGTTGTCGGGGATCATGAAGAGATAAGAAATCTTTTATCGAAATTTTTTCTTTTAAATGGATATGAGGTGGACAGTGTTGAAGATGGCGATATGGCAATAAGGCAGGTTAAGGAAAAAGGATACGATTTGATTGTGAGCGATTATATGATGCCCAAAATGGATGGAATTGAATTAATAAAGCGCCTAAAGGGGTACAACCCTTCCTTATCGATTTTGATAATCTCTGGATCCGGTGTAGGGGAACCTTTTTTCAGAGAAGCAGGGGCCGATGCCTTTTTGACAAAACCCTTAGATCTCTCGAATATGAAGGTTTTGGTGGAAAAAATTTTAAATTCTAAAAAATAATTCGGATGTCCGTAGCTAAAAATATCTAAATCCAACCATCAGAAAATAGATTCCAAATAGGATGAGAAAAAATCCGCAACATTGTGTGATCCTTTGATACAATTTATTACTGAGTATTTTCCTTCCGGTGCTGACACAATTTCAAGGTTTTAGCTAAAGAAGAGATGAAATCCCCCACTCTCGCGATTAAATCCGGATGTCGAAGGTTATCTTCAATGATCTTCACCAGGGCGCTCCCCACGATGACGCCATCAGCAAAGCGGCTGATCTCCTTCACCTGCTCTGGAGTGGAGATGCCGAAACCAACAGCAACCGGCTTTTTGCTCTGTTCTTTTATTCGCCTGACAGTCCATTCCAGATCTTCTGGCAATTTCTCTCTTATACCGGTTACGCCCGCTACGGAAGCATAGTAAATGAATCCCCGACTGGACCGGCTCGCCCATCTTATCCGCTCCGGCGGGCTGTTCGGGGCAATAAGAAAAATAGTGTCTAAATTGATTTTTCGGGCTTCCTCGACCCATCCCCCTGCTTCATCAGGAGTGAGATCAGGAATAATCACTCCGTCGATGCCCTTCTCTTTGCAGTCCTTTGCAAAATCTCTTAGGCCATATTCTAAAACAGGGTTTAAATAGGTCATCAGGATCAGAGGTGGAATTCTGTCCCTTAATCTCTCAATCATACGGAGTATCTCTTTTAGACCGATCCCATTTTCAAGGGCTCGCTGATGAGCAGCCCGAATGGTGGGGCCATCTGCAATCGGTTTTGAAAAAGGGACGCCCAGTTCGATCATATCCGCTCCGCCTTCGGCCATTTTGAATATGAGCGCCTCTGTTGTACCGAGATCCGGATCACCGGCAACGATAAAAGGGATCAAAGCCGCCCGAAATTTATTTTTTAATTTTTTAAATGTTTGATCGATCCTGCTCATCCGCTTTTTTGGCCTCCTTTATAAAATCCTTCATTTTTAATAGATCTTTCTTCCCCGGATATGCTTCCACCCCAGAGCAAACATCCACGCCCATGGGCCTCACCTTCCGGATGGCCTCTCCCACATTCGATGGGCTCAGTCCTCCGGAGAGGAAAAAATCCCTCTTTTCTTTTGCTCTCAATGCGATCTCCCATGGAAA
>DYHU01000033.1:0-1864 GCA_020724025.1 Syntrophorhabdus sp.
AATTCCCCCTCTTTAGCCGCCTGCCCATAGGGCCTCTGGCCCGGAGGGCAAAGAGGGGTGAGGGGAGATTTTATAAATCATAAACAACTCCATATCCCTTCCATCACTCCGCCCATATTCTCAAAAACATCCCTGTCGGAAAACCTCAGAACCTTTATTCCCATTTCCATAAGGACATCGTCCCTTGTCCTGTCCTTTGCCTGGCCCGTCTCAGAATAGTGTTGTCCGCCGTCAAGCTCTATCACAAGATTGGCCTTCGGACAGTAAAATTCAACGATATACTTCATACTCCCCGATAATCTTTTGGCGTTAAATCGGATGCCCCTTCAATTGCTTCCGTCTCAATTTTAACCACAACATGTTTTCAGCATCTGTCATATTTTTTCTGAGATGCTGTGATAATGCTTTCAACTGTTTATCATAAGAAAGCATTTGTTTCTAAAATCCCCCCTCGCCCCCCTTTTCCAAAGGGGGATAATAAGGATGATAGCCATGTCTCCATGAGGTTTTTACCCACTCCCTTCCACGATGAGCCAAACATTCATTCCCATATCTTCTATGGAATTGTTTCTTTGATGTGATAGGTGGGCTTCCCCTGAGATTCATAATAGGTTCTGGTCATGATCTCCGCCAAAAAACCCATCAGGATCGAAAGGAAACCCAGCATTAAGAGAAGAACGCTTAAAAGAGGAAGTGGGGTTAAAATAAACGAAACCCCTTTTAAGAGTTTCAGATAGATGGCATATCCCCCTGAAACAAAAGCACCCATTACCATCAATAGTCCAATCCCTCCGAAAACATAGATGGGTTTTTGGGAATAGGACATCAGAAATTTAACCACCATGAGGTCCAGGATGACTTTAAAAACCCTGCCCATTCCATATTTTGAATAACCGGATTTTCTCGCAAGATGGCTCACAGGAATTTCAGTCACACGCGCTCCGACCCACCTCGCATAAATCGGGATGAAACGGTGCATCTCTCCGTAGAGACGGATATTCTTTAAAATGTCCTTTCGATAAGCCTTCAGAGTACAACCATAATCATGAAGGTGAACACCTCCGATGAGCGAGATGATCTTATTGGCAATAATTGAGGGAAACTTCCGGGTCAGGAAGGGATCTTTACGATCCTTCCTCCAGCCGCTCACAACATCGTAACCCTCCTCGAATTTTTGAAGAAGAAGGAGAATATCCTCCGGATCGTTTTGCAGATCACCATCCATGGGAATGATAATGTCTCCCTTGCAGGAATCAATCCCGGCGCTCAGGGCTGCCGTCTGTCCAAAATTACGTGTAAAACTGATGATCTTTACATTAGGGCTTTTGCGGTTGAGGTCTATTAAGGCATCCAGGGTTCCATCCGTGCTCCCATCATCAATAAATATCACTTCATAAGGCTTTTCTGTCTTTTTAAGCGCCTTATTTAGCCTTTCAAATAATGGAAAAATATTATCCACTTCATTATAAACAGGAATCAGGATTGAAAGGGTTTCGATAGGTTTATCTTTCATGGATTACCTCCTTCTTACCCCATTCTTCTCACACCCAAGGAGAGACAAACAAAGAAATTACATGGAAAATAACTCCCCAAAAATGTCCTCCCCTCTTGTGGGGGAGGGTGAAGGTGGGGGGTAATCATAAGTCACTTGTTCACCCCCACCCTAGCCCTCCCCCATCGAGGGGGAGGGGAGTTCTTATTATTTTCATGGTTCATGGGTGATAGGCTTATCATGTAAAATTTATTGCAAAATCTCTGCCATTATTGTATATTGCGGACTAAGAAGTCAAGGAAATTCTGATATTAGAGGGTATATCCTCTTATAATTGCATAAGAAATAAGTGTTTCGTTAAACGGCCATGGT
>DYHU01000033.1:1964-14481 GCA_020724025.1 Syntrophorhabdus sp.
CCCGTATCGTCAGTAAAGGTTACGGTTGTCGTATTTTAACTCTTTATACGTAACCGTTGCCGGTAACCGAAACGGGCTTCGTAACCGTAGCCTGAACCCGATTCTCCGCTTTATGGAAAAAGCAGTTAAACTTTCTATTTTAATCACTATGGTCTCCCTTACCTCTCTCGTGGTATTTGGAGCCGCTTCCTACTTTTATTTCAGTCATGGCCTCCCAAGCATTGAGAACTTAAAGAATTATCAACCCCCCACCGTTACAAAATTCTATTCAGAGGATGGAGAGCTTATTGGAGAATTCTTCATAGAAAAGAGAGAGGTCGTATCATTGGAAAGGATTCCCAATCATTTAATCCAGGCTTTCGTCGCAGGCGAGGATGCTAGATTTTTTAAACATAAGGGACTGGACTACTGGGCTATTCTAAGGGCTCTTCTTAAAAATATCTTCTCAGGAGAGATAATTCAGGGGGGAAGCACCATCACCCAGCAGGTGGTCAAGTCACTTCTCCTCACCCCGGAAAAGAGCTTAACAAGGAAGATACGCGAGGCCATACTGGCCTTTAAAATTGAAAAATATCTTTCCAAAGAGGAGATTCTTTACTTATATCTGAACCAAATCTATCTTGGACACGGAGCCTATGGAGTGGCAGTGGCCGCTGAAAATTATTTCGGAAAGTCCGTCGAAGAACTGAACCTTGCGGAATCCGCCTTGCTGGCAGGGCTTCCCCAGGCTCCCAGTAAATATTCACCCAACATCCATTTTGAGCAAGCCAAGAAGAGGCAGGCCTATATTTTAAATCGGATGGTTGAAGAAGGACTCATCTCTTACGGTGAATCTCTGAGGGCATTACAGACTCCGATAAAGATCAGGGGGAAACAAAATTCGCCAATTGAAAAGGCGCCCCATTTTGTGGAGCATGTGAGGAGGTATATTGAGGAGAAATATGGTAAAGATGGACTCTATAAAAGCGGCTTACAGGTTTATACCACGATCGATCTGAATACCCAGAACATTGCTCAGGAGGCGATTGAATCAGGGCTAAAAGAGATTGAGAAAAGACAGAAATATCCTTTGGGAGAATCCTCCTCTTCCGTCGAAGGAGCGGTGATCTGCTTCGATTTAGAGACAGGCTACATAAAGGCAATGGTAGGAGGGAGAGACTTCAAAAAAAGTCAGTTCAACCGCACCACACAGGCCCTCAGACAGACCGGATCGGCCTTTAAGCCCATTGTCTTTGCCTCAGCCCTGGATAAAGGTTATACGCCTGCCTCCATCGTCGTTGATTCCCCGATCGTTTTCGAATTCGGAAACAGAAAATGGAAACCGAAAAATTATGATGAGAAATTTTATGGGCCAACGACCCTGAGGAATGCCCTTGCCCACTCGATCAATGTCGTGACAGTTAAAATCGCCCGTGATATCGGAATCGATTACATCAGGGATTATGCCCGAAACCTTGGAATCTCAACTTCTCTGCACAATCATCTTGCCATGGCCCTCGGCTCTTCAAGCGTCTCCCTTTATGAATTAACGAAGGCTTATGCCGTATTCGCCCATCAGGGGAAAATCTTCAAACCCATCTTTATCCAAAAGATTCTGGACAGGAATGGAAATTTACTGGAGGAGCATCTCCCTTTCTTTATTCCGAGAGAACCGAACGATGGGGAGCAGGTCATCAGTCCCCAAACGGCCTACCTCATGACACACCTTTTGGAGAGCGTGGTTCAGAGTGGAACGGGTTGGAGGGCTAAGGCGCTCGGAAGACCTGTGGCGGCGAAGACTGGAACCACAGACCAATTTATTGATGCCTGGTTCGTCGGTTATACCCATGAATTGATTACCGGAGTGTGGGTAGGGTTTGATGAAGACAAATCCCTTGGTGAAAATGAAACCGGCGCCCGTGCCGCTTCCCCGATCTGGGTTTTTTTTATGTCAAAAATATTGAAGGATAAAGAGGTTAAAGATTTCCCGGTTCCCGATGGAATTGAATTTATGAAGATCGATCCGAAAACGGGCCAAATGAGCCTCAATAAAGGAGCGATTCTTGAGTGTTTTAAAGAAGGGACAGGGCCTACCCAGAATGTTTCTTCAACGTCAAAGCCCACCACCGATTTCTTCAAATTTGATCTGAATCTTTCTTCAAAAGACAGACAATAGAAACCGGAATGATGGAATAATGAGAAAGGTGAAAACCCTTTATTTCAGGGCATGGAATTGACGGAGGGTTTATAAAGTGTGATGAAGTTTACCCTCTCAAAGTCAGAGTCATTTGAGGCGAGATTATTAATCTTCAAGTCTTCCATAATCTGAAGTGTGAGTGCATCATTAGAAAGAAATCCATATCGCCTTTTCATTTGCTGGCTTCTCTCCAATGTCTCGAGGTTTGGAGACAAAACATCCAGATTGAATAGGGCCATCTTTGTGGGAATGTTTTGATGGGTAACCAATTCCTTAACTATATTAGTACTACAGCGACTTTTTTCGTCATTCCCGTGAAAACGGGAATCCAGAATGTTTATGGGCTCCAAAACCCCGTAGTGTTAGGATGGACCTTTAAATACCTTACAAGATCCTTCACTTTTATTTCCGGAAGGATCGAAGCAGCCTCGACGATCATCATACGATGCGTAACTTCCTGGATGATCGCTATCGAAGTGAAGCCGTTGATCTTTCCCTCTTCTATTCGTTCCAAGAACTTTGAACTGGCAGGATTGAGTTTGGACTCTTTAGAAAAGTGATAAATGAAAATATTGGCATCGATAAAAACCGAAGATCCATCTCTCAGATCAGAGAGGAACATGTTAGGCCTCTTCGGGTAAAAATTCTGGTGAAAGGGCAATTTCTTCGATGGTGTCGTGATTAAGTCCGCTGAACAGGCCGCTGGTGACTCTAACCGCGCTTTCTCCTCCCTCAACGGTTATCCTTACCTTCTGATGTTCATTTAACTTCAATGGAGACAAAGGTTTTAGAACACCGCCTTCATATACCGCCTCGATATTTCTTGACATTTCTATACCTCCAAATTTATTCAACTGAAAAACCCCAACAAAGGTAGCCGAAGCTTTTCGGCAATAAGACTGGCATCCTCAACCGGACGCCCAATAGGTCGGATGTGCATAATCTTGGTATGGTGCCGAAGGGGGGACTTGAACCCCCACAGGGACTACTCCCCACTAGACCCTGAATCTAGCGCGTCTACCAAATTCCGCCACTTCGGCCCGTTTTGACCACAGGATTGAAAAAATGTAAATACTATTTTATATTTTTTTTGGTTAAAGTCAAGTAATGAAAGATAGGAGGTAACAGGTTATGGTTACGAAGCCCGTTTCGTAAGGCGTCAAACGGTTACGTGCAAAGAATTAAGAGACGATAAACGTAACCTTTTATTAACGATACGGGTCCCGCTAAAAGCGGGATTACCATTGAACGAAACCTATTTTCTAATTAAACTATGGAAATCATCAAAGGGATTGAAAATTTAAAAAGACCCTTCAGGAACCCGGTCGTCACACTGGGGAATTTTGATGGCATTCATTTAGGGCATCAGAGGATATTCGAAAAGGTCGCCGATACCGCGAGAAGGATTGACGGAGAATCGGTCGTCATTACCTTTGAACCCCATCCGCTTAAAATTCTCTACCCCGAACAGTGCCCTCCTCTGCTCACCCCCTTCAGGAAGAAAATGATGCTGATGGAAAAGACGGGGATCGAAAAGGTCCTCTGCATCCAATTCACAAGAGCCTTTTCTGAGATTTCACCTCCTGATTTTGTGAAACGTATATTGTTGGAGAAGGTTGGGACAAAAAAGATCATCGTCGGATATAACTATCGTTTTGGAAGGGGAAAGATCGGAAATGTGGAATCTCTTAAAGAAAACTGTGCGCTCTTTGGGATCGAAGTAGAGGTGGTGGAGGCGTTAATCGTGGATGGCACCGTCCTCAGCAGTTCCAAGATCAGAGAGCTCATCCGGGATGGAGAGGTTGAAAGGGCTTCAAAATTACTGGGAAGAGATTATCCCGTTATCGGGCGCGTAATCGAGGGGACCCATCGGGGGCATGATCTCGGCTTTCCCACAGCGAATCTCGAAATGACCGAGGAATTGTATCCCAAACCGGGTGTCTATGCGGTAAGGGTGGAGTGGCATCACCAGTGGTGGAATGGCTTAGCCAATATCGGATTCAATCCGACCTTCGATGCGAAGGCGCTTTCACTGGAGGTTCATATCTTAAATTTTGATCGTGAGATCTACGGCGATGAAATCCAGGTCTATTTTATCAAGAGGATCCGCGATGAGATTCGGTTTCCTTCCCTGCAAGAACTCATCGCTCAAATTCAAACCGATATCGAATGGGCCAAGGGGAATGTCTTCCGGGATCAATAGATTAACTTTGCAAACCTCCCCCACCTGACTTTATTAAAAAGATTCTGTGCATATTGATCCCAAGAGAAATAGATGATGAAGGCCTTTCCCTTCACCTCGTTGACATGGACAAAACCCCAGAAACGGCTATCCTGACTGTTATCCCTGTTATCCCCCAAAACAAATAGGTGATCTTTGGGCACCGCCACATGTTCAAACGGACCGACTGGGCCGAGATTTCTCCTCCATTCGTTTTTCATGTCGTAATATCCCCAGGGATCTTCAATCTGTTTGCCGTTGATATAGACTTTGTTCCCTTCGATATCAACTCGATCCTCGCCGATTCCTACCACCCTCTTGATGAAATCTTTAGAAGGGTCTTTGGGATAGACGAAAACGATCGCATCTCCTCTCTGAGGGTTTTTGAATTTAAATAGTCTGGTTTCGGTAAAAGGGATTTTGATCCCGTAAATAAATTTACTGACAAGGATATGATCCCCTACCTGAAGGGTGGGCTCCATCGAACTGGAGGGGATTTTAAAAGCCTGAACGATAAAGGTTCGAATAAAAAGCGCGATCAATATGGCAATAACAATCGGCTCTAAATACTCTTTAACAAACTTTCTCTTTCCCATTCTCTCCTCTTGAGTTAGAAAGAATTAAACACGACAGACGTAGCCTTTTATTAACGATACGGGTCCCGCTAAAAGCGGGATTACCGTTGGACGAAACCTATTTTCTAACCCTATGCAACCATCTCCTTATACGTTTCCGGTTTCCTGTCTTTTAAAAAAGGCCATTCCTTTCTGACCCGGTCGATATTTTTGAGATCGACATCGATGAAAGCAATGCCCTCCTTCATTCCACTGGGTTTGTCCATCAATTCCCCCTCCGGGGAAACACAGAAGGATTTTCCGTAGAAGTCCTGTTTCTCTTCGCTTCCCACCCGATTGACCCTGAGGATGAATACTCCATTGGTCATCGCGTTGCTCGAAATCACTGTCCTCCATTTCTCCTGCGAGGCGAAAGCGGCCGCCGTTGGAGAAAAGATGATTTGGGCTCCCTTGAGGGCCAATATTCTGGACCCTTCCGGGAAAAAATTGTCCCAGCAGATTTGAACGCCGATCACGGCAAACTTCGTTTTAAATACAGGAAACCCAAGATTCCCGGAAGAGAAATAGAATCTCTCTTCCCAGAGGGGAATCTGTGGGACATGGACTTTTCGATAGCTTCCTAATATTTCTCCTCCCGCATCGATGACCATGGCAGAATTATAAAAGGCTTCCCCGTCCTTTTCATAAAACGGGCAGACCAAAACCACTTCATACTCTTTGGCCAATTTTTGCATCCTCATAACGGTTGGGCCGTTAGCCGTCTCGGCTAAAAGAAAATGGCCGGGGTTCATCTCTTTGGGAAACCAGTGTGTGGCAAAAAGTTCCTGAAAACAGATGATGTTGGCTCCCCGCTCCACAGCGATTTGTAAAAATTTTATCGCCTTTTCGACATTCTTCTCTTTTTCCTCACCACAAGATATCTGAATCCCAGCCAGCTTGATCAATAACCACCTCTCCTGTTTGAAATTTTCTGAAATGCTAACAAAGTTGGTGGCAAGGTGTCAACCCTTCTTCGCTCTGGACATAATCCGTAATCAAAATTCGAAACCTTAGCAATATCCCTGTCATGCTGAAATTTTTTCAGCATCTATCATTTTCGATAACCCATAGATCCTGAAACGAGTTCAGGATGACGATTACGGATTATGGGCTCAGGATATTCGGAAAAACCGGAAGAACCTAAATCAGCGCTTCGATATTGCATTTTTTGATAATAAATTTATAATGGTATAAGGTTTTCATAACTCCCGGTGCAAAATCGCAGATGAGAATTCTGATCATAGAAGACGAGATTAAAGTGGCCAATTTTATGAAGAAAGGGCTCGAAGAGGAACATTACGCCGTTGATACGGCCTTTGATGGAGAGTCGGGCCTCTATATGTCTGAAGTGAATGAGTACGATTTAATTGTGCTCGACCTGATGATCCCCAAAATAGATGGATTGGAGGTTTTAAGGAGAATACGGAGCAATAAAAATAATGTTCCTATTCTGGTAGTCACCGCAAAAGATACAGCCGAAGATATTGTAAAGGGGTTGGACTCCGGAAGCGATGACTACTTAACCAAACCTTTTGAATTTAAAGTATTTTTAGCCCGGGTCCGTGCCCTTTTGCGTCGTGAGAGGGTGGATGCGGAGCCGGTTCTAAAATTGGCTGACTTAACCCTATCTCCGGTGACTCACAAGGTGACAAGAGGAGGAAAAGAGATCGAACTCACCAGCAAGGAATATGGACTTTTAGAGTATTTCTTGAGGAATCCGAACAAGGTGCTGACGCGGACCATGATTTCCGAGCATGTCTGGGATTATCACTTCGACTCCATGACGAATGTCGTCGATGTCTATGTCAACTACCTCAGGAAAAAGATCGATAAGGAATTCGAACCTAAACTGATCCATACCATCCGGGGAGTCGGATATATCCTCTCTCCTGACAGGCCCTGAACCTTGTGTAGTGCGTTAATAATCACTTTACAATCCGTTCGTGGTGAGTCCCGCGGTTCGCGGGATCGAACCATGAACGGAACCCTGCGATATATTTCACCCTTCGATCCCGCGCTTAGCGGGACTCAGGGTGAACGGGGTATGGAAAGAAGTGTTAGACGCAGTACATTAACATGGTACAGGGCAGGCCATGAACCTCACATGGTACAGGGCAAGTAGGATGTGAAAAGGGAATAGATGGATTTCAGAAGCCTTCGATTTAAACTCACCCTATGGTATGTCCTCATCCTGGGCATTCTACTGATCTCCTTCAGCAGTTTATTGTACCTCACCCTCTCCAGAAGCCTCTATCGTGATGTGGATCATAAATTGAGGTCTCTTGCAGAGCTGATTGCTACAGAATCGAGCTCGCCACTATTCAAATTCGGTTTTGGGAACATCGATCAGACCCTTGAGGCTTCCATGAATTTAAAACCGATCGGTAAATTCATCCAGGTCCTGGACGAATCAGGACGAATCGGTCGAAAATCAGAAAACTTAAAGAGTGTCCAGCTTCCGATCAGCCTGAACGCTCTCAGGAACGCTTCAAAAGGTTTGATCACTTATGAGACCAATCATTCCCTTGGAAACACCCCGTTGCGCATCATCACCTTCCCTGTGAAAGAGAACAACCAGGTGACCAAAATGATTCAAGTCGCCTCCTCCCTGGAAGATGTCGAGGATGCCCTCAAGACCCTTCTCATTATTCTGGTCGTTACCGTGCCCTCGATCCTCATGATCGCCAGCCTGGGAGGGCAATTTCTTGCTAACAAGGCACTGAAACCGGTCGATCGAATTACCCAGACGGCGCGAATGATCACCTCTCAGAATTTGAACCAGAGGATCCAGACCCTTAAGGTCAAGGATGAGATATCGAGACTGATTGACACCTTCAACGAGATGATCTCCAGGCTGGATCAGTCCTTCCGCCAGATCAAGCAATTTACCACGGATGCTTCTCATGAATTAAAAACCCCTCTGACCATCCTCAAGGGGGAGGTGGAGGTGGCCCTCCGGAAAAAAAGACTGTCTCACGAATATGAACAGATTCTGGAGAGCAATCTGGAAGAGATCAATCGAATGTCAAAGATTGTGGAAGACCTCCTGTTGCTCTCCAAGGCGGATATCGGAGAGATCCGATTGAATAAAGAGGATATCAATTTGACCAGGTTCATCGCCGGATTGACCGAGCAGATGAAGATTCTGGCCCAGCCCAAGAACATCCGGATCGAAACCTCGAATCACCAGGAAGAGATCCATGTCCTTGGAGATTCCCTTCGAATGAGGGAACTCTTTATCAATTTGATTGAAAACGGAATAAAATATACCGAAGAGGGGGGAAGTATCCTGATCACTCTGACAAAAGAGAAAGATGACCCTGCAACTCCCCTGACTCCAATTGAAAAAAGAGCGGCAAAATTTGCTAAAATTATTGTTACGGACACAGGCATTGGAATCGCCAAAGAGGATCAGGAGAGGATTTTTAATCGATTTTTTAGAGTGGACAAGGCTCGTTCAAGGGAACAGGGGGGAAGTGGCCTTGGGCTCAGCATCTGCAAGTGGATTGTCGAAGCTCATCAAGGTGAGATTACCGTTCAAAGCGAACCCGGAAAAGGAAGCTCTTTTATTGTTAGATTACCCCTCTATTTCCATCAAGGACAGAATCTGGACAATTTTTAACCAATGGAACCTCCTTTTTTCATATCCATTCTGAGGTAAAAAATTAAAGAATTAAATTAATATAATCATTTCAGGGCATTAAAAAAATGTCAAAATTTGGCACTCATCTTGCTTCTATTAGGTTCGGACTTGGTATGATTTCATTCGATTTAATGATTTGCTGTCCGAATGATGGCTGTCTTTTATGATGGTCTCGTAAAAAGTCTGAAAAGGCTATTTTCTGTCATTCCTGCACAAGCAGGAATCCAGTATTTTCATCTAGTTAGAATTTTCTGGATTCCCGTTTTCACGGGAATGACGACTTTTTACGATTCCATCTTTTATGAGGGGGTAGGATTTGTCAGAACGATTAGGCGATCTGCTCATTAAGAGAAATTTTATTACCCCTGATCAACTGAAAAAGGCGCAGGAAGAGCAGAAACTGAAGGGGGGACGTTTAGAGTCGAACCTGGTAAAGTTGGGCTATATTAAAGAGGATGAACTTCTCACCTTCTTGAGCGCCCAGTATCGAGTACCCTCTGTAAAACTCTCCAAAATCGAAATTAACCCTAATGTCATTAAATTGGTTCCGTCAAGCATCTCCAAAAAATATTTTATCATCCCCATTAACCGTGTGGGTCCCAAATTGACACTGGCGATGGCCGACCCCAGCAATATTGTCGTCATCGATGAGATCAAATTTATTACCGGCTTCAATGTTGAACCGGTAGTGGCCTCGGAGACAGAAATCGTCGATGCCATAAAGAAATATTACGGCGGGGGAGGGAGCGTAGCCGGAATGGGGACGACGACTTTTCAGGCCGTCGATTACTCCCTTGAGGAGGATAAGTCCTCGGAATCTGATTTTGACCTCATCGACAGCAGTTTGGTCGATGTTGATGAATTTGACAAGTTAGTCCATGGAGCGGTCGATAATATTGAGGTCGTTGAAAACCCGACCGCAGATGAGACAGAAGAGATCGGAGGTCCGATCATCAAGATCGTCAACGGGGTCCTGATCAAGGCGATCAAATTGGGGGCCAGCGACGTCCATTTCGAACCTTACGAGAGGAGTTTTCGGGTCAGATACCGGGTCGATGGGGTCATGAGGCGAGAGATGACGCTCCCCATGCAGATCAAGAACGCCATCGTCTCCCGTTTAAAGATCATGTCAAAGCTCGATATCGCTGAAAGGCGCCTTCCACAGGACGGGAGGATCAAATTGCGCCTCGGCAAAGGTCGGGAAATGGACTTCCGGGTTTCCACCGTGCCTGTCCTCTTCGGAGAAAAAGTGGTCCTCCGCCTCCTCGATAAATCGTCCTTACAGCTGGACATGGTCAAACTGGGGTTTGAAGAATCGTCCCTTGAAGATTTCAAAAATGCCCTTCGAAAACCTGTGGGGATGATTCTGGTCACCGGGCCCACAGGAAGTGGAAAGACGACGACCCTCTATTCGGCGTTATCCGAATTAAATAAAGAGACGGAAAATATCACGACCGCCGAAGACCCCGTGGAATATAATTTTATGGGGATCAATCAGGTCCAGATGCATGAGGAGATCGGGCTCACCTTCGCCTCTTCGCTCCGGGCTTTCCTCCGACAGGACCCGGACATCATCATGGTGGGTGAAATCCGGGACTTCGAGACCGCCCAGATTGGAGTTCAGGCCGCCCTCACCGGGCACCTCGTCCTGAGCACCGTTCATACCAACGATGCACCCGGGACCGTGACCCGATTGATCGATATGGGAATTGAACCCTTTCTGATCTCATCTGCTGTCATCCTCATCCTGGCTCAGAGATTGATTCGGAAGATCTGTATGGAATGCCGGGAACCTATCAAGGTCCATCCCCAGCTCCTGATCGATCTGGGGGTTACGCCGGACGAAGTGAAAACCTTCCCTGTTTACAAAGGAAAGGGATGTTCAATCTGCAATAATACCGGCTATAAAGGTCGGGTCGGCCTCTATGAGGTGATGGCCATCAAAGAAGAAATCAAAGAACTCATCCTGTCCCGGGCATCGACCTCGGAAGTTAAGAAAGAAGCCATGCGGTTAGGGATGAAGACTCTCAGGCAGAGCGGGATCATTAAGATCCGAGAAGGGTTGACCACGATCGAAGAAGTGCTCAGGTCGACCATGGACGACCGATGATCTTTAAAAAGAAGGAGTAGATGAAACATGATCGAATTACAGAAACTACTTGAAGTCATGATCGAAAGGAAAGCCTCCGATTTACATATCACGACAGGCTCTCCTCCCCAGTTCAGGATCGACGGAAGGCTGACGAGCGTCGACTCAACCGTTCTCACCGCCCCCGACACCAAACGGCTCTGTTACAGCGTTCTCACCGATGCCCAGCGCCATAAGTTCGAAGAGGAAACAGAGCTGGACTTCTCCTTCGGCATCAAGGGTCTGAGCCGATTCCGGGGGAATATCTATATGCAGCGGGGAGCCGTGGCCGGAGCCTTCCGGGCCATCTCTTTTGACATCCTCAACTTTTCCGAACTGGGAATTCCTCCCATCGTTAATGAGTTGATCAAGAAGCCAAAAGGTCTCGTTCTGGTAACAGGCCCCACCGGCACAGGGAAATCAACCACCCTTGCCGCCATGATCGACAAGATCAATAATGAGCAAAATGCCCATATCATCACGATCGAAGATCCGATCGAGTACCTCCATCGCCACAAAAATTGCATCGTCAACCAGAGGGAGGTCAACTCCGATACGAAAAGTTTCGGGCATGCCCTCCGGCATGTCCTCCGGCAGGATCCCGATATCATCCTCATCGGTGAGATGAGGGACCTGGAGACGATTCAGGCGGCCCTTTTGACCGCTGAAACAGGCCATCTCACCTTTGCCACACTGCACACCAACTCCTGTGTGGAGACGATCAACCGGATCATCGACGTCTTCCCGCCTCACCAGCAGCAACAGGTGCGGACACAGCTCTCCTTCGTTCTCGAAGGGATCTTATCCCAGCAGCTCCTCCCCAAATTGGGTGGGAAAGGCCGGGCCCTTGCCATGGAGGTCCTGATCCCGAACCCTGCCATCCGAAACATCATCCGGGAGGACAAGATCCAGCAGCTCTATTCCCTGATGCAGGTCGGCCAGGCCAAATTCGGGATGCAGACCATGAACCAGGCACTCCTCTCCCTGGTGGAGCGTCATTTCATCTCCGTGGAGGACGCCATGGAGCGGAGCCATAATATGGATGAATTCCGCCAGATGTTATCCAACTCGGGCATTTTGGTGGGAAGAGAGAAAGACAGGCCAAAGCAAGCTAAATCAGTCTGAACGGGTGAATTATGCCAATCTATAAATGGGAAGGAAAGACACTGAAGGGATCGACGAAGAAGGGCGAGATGGAAGCTCCAAGTGAAGCGGCCATCCGCATCCATCTCCGGCAGCAGAGCATCATCCCCACCAAAATCGCAGCCAAAGGAAAAGAGTTCAAGATTTCCCTGCCGTTTGGCAAAAAGGTGAACCAGCGCAGTATCGCCATCTTCACCCGTCAACTGGCAACGATGATCGATGCCGGATTGCCTCTGGTCCAATCGCTGGACATCCTCTCTTCCCAGCAGGAGCATAAGCTCTTCAAAAATATCATCCGCGAGATCAGGGAGGATGTGGAAGGTGGGTCCACCTTTGCCGGAGCCCTCAAAAAGCACCCCTCCACCTTCGATGATCTCTATACGAACCTTGTCGTGGCGGGTGAGGAAGGGGGTATTCTCGACAATATCCTGACCCGTCTGTCGAACTATATCGAAAAGGCGGAAGCCCTGAAAAAAAAGGTGAAATCCGCCATGATCTATCCCGCCATCATTGTCTCGGTCGCCATCCTCGTCGTGATCATCCTGATGATCTTCGTCATCCCCGTCTTTGAGACGATGTTCAAATCGGCAGG
>DYHU01000033.1:14581-20540 GCA_020724025.1 Syntrophorhabdus sp.
CTGGTCAGCAGTGGCGTTCCCATCCTCGACGGGCTTCTGATCGTCTCCAAGACGGCTGGGAACAGGACGATTGAAACGGCGATCCTGAGCGCAAGAGCCAGCATCCGGGAGGGTGAAACCATTTCAGAGCCTCTGGGCCGGAGCGGGATCTTCCCCCCCATGGTCATTCAGATGATTTCCGTTGGAGAATCTACAGGCGCCCTGGATTCCATGCTGTCAAAAATTGCGGATTTCTATGACGACGAGGTCGATGTGGCCGTAACCAATCTGACCTCCCTCCTCGAACCCTTTCTGATGGTCTTTCTCGGAGTGGTGATCGGAGGGGTCGTCATTGCGATGTATCTGCCGATCTTTCAGATGGCATCGGCCGTCCAGTAAAAATAAAGGGACAGGCTACTTTTTTAAAATCGTCCATTCATGATGCAATTGGGTCCCAATTGTTTACCCCGTTAGAAAACCCCGCTTTTTAAAGCGGGGATGGGTTATGTATCAATATTTTAATACATTTCAGAAAGGGCGGGGTTAAAGCCCCGTCCTTTCTAACGGGGTTTACTAAAAAAGTAGCCTGTTCCTATCAGCACCAATGATGGAGTTCTATGAATTCGAATCTTAACTTTCCTACCGACACTCAGCAGAAAATGCTCAAAAATGTGAAGGGGTTGATGCTCTGGCGGGTCATCATCCTCACCCTGCTGCTTACCATTGCCTATATCTTTCAGCTCTCCGAGAAGAAGTACTTCTTCATCTCCATGACCAACCAGTTCTACTATTTCATCAGCCTCTTCTATCTGGTCACTATTGTTTATGCCTTTCTTCTCAAACGGGTCAACGACCTTCGTCGATTCACCTTTGTCCAGATGGCGATCGATCATCTCTTCATTGCGGGCCTCATCTACTATACCGGCGGAAAGGGAAGCTTCTTCCCGATCGCCTACATCTTCTCGATCATCGGCAGCAGTATCCTCTTCTATAAACGAGGGGCCTTCTATTCGGCATCCCTTTCCACCTTTCTTTACGGTCTCATCCTGCTCCTTCAGCTCTACGAGTGGATGCGTCCTCCGGGTCAGCTTGCCACGCCTGAGGCCAGCCAGGTCTTTTACTCCCTGGTCATCTATCTGGCCGCCTATTATATCGTGGCTTTCCTGAGCAGTACGATCTCCGAGGAATTGAAAAAGAAGAAGAGTGAACTGATTCAGAAACAGGTCGATTACGATCAACTTGAAGCCTTCAACCGGAATATTGTCCAGAGCCTCGACAGTGGCTTGCTCACCATCGATCTCAATGGCAGGATCAATTTCCTCAACCGGACCGCAGAGAAGATCCTGAACCGCAGGGGAGAAGAATTGAAGGATGTCTCCATCTATGATCTCTTTCCCGAGATTGGCGGAGTCGTCGAGGAGCTGAAACGAAAGGCGCCGGACTTTTCTCCTGATTACCAGCGTTATGAAACCCTCCTCTCCGCCGAGAACGGGGGGAATATCTATCTCGGGTTTTCCATCTCTCCTCTGACCGATCCTGAAGGATCTTTGATCGGACACACCCTCATCTTTCAGGACATCACCCGTTTCAAGGAAATGGAAGATCAGATGAAACGATACGATCGGATGGCGGCCATCGGGGCCCTGGCCGCAGGGATGGCCCACGAGATCAGAAATCCCCTCGCCTCATTGAGTGGATCGATTCAGATGTTGAAGTCGGAACTCTCTCTCGATCAGCAACAGGAACATCTGATGGAGATCACCCTCAGGGAGTCGGAAAGACTCAATGCATTGATCACCGACTTCCTCCTCTTTGCCCATCCTCCCCAGACCCATCGATCCGCCTGGGAGGTCGGAAAGATCCTCGACGAAACCGTTGAACTCTTCATCCGCTCTCCGGCCTTTCATGAGGAGATCCAAGTTACCCGGACCCATCGAAATGGAGAGATTCATGCGCTGGTTGACCCGGACCAGATGAGGCAGGTCTTCTGGAACCTTCTGATCAATGCCGCCCAGGCCATCCCGGATAGCGGTGACATTCGAATTTCTATCGAAAGGGCAAATGAGGCCTTTGGAGGGAGGATTCCTTTCCGCTCGTCGGCGAGAGAGAAAGATTGGGTGAAGATCGTGATCGCCGATTCCGGAAACGGGATCGCCCCGCAGGAAAAGGAGAAGATCTTTGAGCCGTTCTACACGACCAAGGAAGGCGGGACGGGATTGGGCCTCTCCATCGTCCATAAAATTGTTGAAAACCATAACGGAGTGATCAGGGTGGAGAGTGATGTCGGCAGGGGAGCCGCCTTTACCGTCTTTCTGCCTGCCGGATCAGATGTCAGTCAACCCTTCGACTCCCCAGCATAAATGCTGGAGCTTGACTTCGGCGTGAGCTCAGTCAAACGCTCAGGGTTGACCCTGAGCGGCGCTTCTTCACCCCGCTTTCAAAGACGGGGCTTGGCGCCGCCGAAATGGGTCAAAACCGATGAGAACCGGGTAAAAAGAGAATGTTCAAGGATAAGATTCTGGTCGCGGATGATGAAAAAAGCATGAGGGAGTTTCTGGACATCATGCTGAAAAAGGAGGGCTATAAGGTCACGCTCGCCTCTAACGGCGAAGAGGTGATGAAGCTGATCGAAAAGGATATCTTTGACCTGGCCCTTGTAGATATCCGCATGCCCAGACAGGATGGCATCTCCGTCCTGAAAAGGATCAAAACGGTTTCACCCGAAACGATTGTGATCGTGATCACGGCTTACGCCTCTGCCGACACCGCCATTAAAGCGATGAAGGAAGGGGCTTATGATTACATCACCAAACCCTTTAAGATCGATGAGATCAAGCTGATCATCCAGAACGCTCTGGAGAAGAAACATCTTCAGAAGGAGAACCTCCTGCTCAAGCAGGTGGTCAGAGACCGGTACCATTTCGAAAATATCATCGGACAGAGTTCCAAGATGCTCGAGCTCTATGACCTCCTGGAGAAAGTCGCCCCCACCAAAACAAATATCCTGATCACCGGGGAGAGCGGAACCGGCAAGGAACTGGTCGCCAAAGCGATCCACTATAATAGCCCGCGCAAGGACAAACCCTTCGTCACCTTAAACTGCGGCGCCATCCCCGAATCCCTGATCGAAAGCGAACTCTTCGGCCACATGAAGGGAGCCTTTACCGATGCCATTACGACCAAGAAGGGTTTGTTCGAGGTGGCTGATGAGGGAACCATCTTTCTGGATGAAATCAGCGAACTCCCCCTGATGATGCAGGTCAAATTACTCCGTGTTTTACAGGACAGGGAGTTCAAGCGGGTGGGAGGAACCGAGGACATCCGGGTGGATGTCCGGATCATCTCTGCGACCAATAAAGACGTCGAAGAAGCCGTCCGGGAAAAACAATTTCGAGAGGATCTCTTTTATCGGCTCAATGTCATCCAGATTAAAATCCCTTCCCTGAGGGAGCGAAAGGAAGATATCCCTTCTCTTGCCAGCCATTTTTTAAAGAGATATTCGGAAGAACTGGGAAAACAGATCTCCCAGATTTCTCCCGAAGCCCTCCGGATCCTGGTCCAATATGACTATCCCGGCAATGTGAGAGAGCTTCAGAATATTATCGAGAGGGCAGTGGCCCTGGAAACCTCTCCGGAGTTGACGGCGCACAATCTCAGTTCTTATGTTGAGGAACAGCTTCCCCTCAAGAAAAGACCCCTCGATCTCGAAATCCCGAATGAAGGGATTGACCTTGAAAAGATCGTGGAGGATATCGAGAGGACGCTCCTGCTCAAAGCCCTTGACAGGACAAAGGGGATCAAAAAGAAGGCCGCCGAATTGTTACATATCAATTTCCGATCGATGCGCTACCGGTTGGAAAAATACGGATTGAACCATACCGACGAGTCATAGTGTTGTGTCTCAATAATCACTTTGCAATCCGTTCGAGTTAATGAATTTGGTCTTAAAGCCCAGTTGTCTGATTTGTTTCGTCATTCATTCAGACACACGATTTCTTATCTCATCTCCTTCCCCCTTACGATGGGGGAAGGTTGGGATGGGGGTGGACGTCTTGAACCTCCCCCCCACCTGAATCCTCCCCCACCGTGGGGGGAGGAAGTTATTTTTTTGACTCAATTGGTGTTAGAGACACTACAGTAGCCCGCCGCGATTCCTCTTGAATCGTCTATTCATCTCATCAAGAGAAAGAAGAAAGAAGATGGGACGACCATGCGGACAGGTAGTCGAAGGGTTGAAGGGATAGAGATTCCCGATCAACTCCTCCATCTCTTCCCTCCTCAACGGGAAATTGGCCCGGACGGCTGAATGGCAGGCCAGGGAGATGAGAAGGGTATGGAGGGACGCCGATCCCTCCCCTCCCCTCTTTAAAAAAGAGAGCTCCTCCAGCATCTCCCTCACCCTTTCCCCGGCCTCCTTCTGTTCGACAAACGAAGGAATGGATCGAATGGCATAAAGCCTCTCCCCCACGGACTCGATCTCAAAGCCGATCGCCTCAAAGGCCGCTTCAGCCGAGTCGAGGACAAGCGATTCATCGAGTGACAATTCTATCAAAACAGGCAGAAGTAATTTCTCCGAGACCAGGGACCGTTCCTCAAATTTCTTTTTCAATTTCTCATACAGAACCCTTTCGTGGGCCGCATGTTGATCAACGAAGAGGAGAGTTCCCTCTGCTTCGCAGAGAATATAGGTCCCCCAGAGCTGACCTACGATTCGATAAGGGCCGCTCTTCTCCGCTTCCCATGAAGGCCTTTTCCCCTCTGCCACCTTCGGAGCGACGATCTCTTCTCCCCAGGCCTTGGAATGGGATTTCCATAAATTTTGAAGAGAGAGAGAGGTTTGAGGTTCGCCTTGTCGTGCGACCTCCTTGATTCTCTCCGGAGAGACCCCTTTCGCATCCAGAGGGACTTCTTCCAGCGCCCTCCGGACGGAAGACCATACAGCCTGATAGATCCTTTCCGGTTCCTTAAATTTCACCTCTGCTTTGGTCGGATGGACATTCACGTCGACAGAAGATGGCGGAAGGCGGATGAATAGAATGGCAATGGGGTATTTGTCGGCAGGGAGGATATGCCGGTAGGCCTCTAATAGGGCCTTATAAATAATCCGATCCCTCACATACCTGCGGTTGATATAGATGGAGATCCCATCTCCGTTTCTCTTCGAGAGGGAAGGGAGGCTTACAAAACCTTCAATCTGGATCTCGCCCTCTTCAAACCGGATGGCCTCGATATGGTCGGAAACCTCCTTCCCGAGAACCGCTTCGACACGGACCAGAGAGGAATCCGTTTTTAACAACTCCTCCAACCTGCGACCATCATGGATGAACTTAAACGCAATGGAGGGATGGGCAAGGCTAACCCTGAGAAAGTGATGGAGGGCATATCGGAGTTCCGTGCGAATGGATCTTAAAAATTTTCTCCGCACCGGAAGATTGTAGAAGAGCTGATGGACTTCCACCTCCGTTCCCACGGGACAACCGGTCTCTGAAATATTTTTAACCTCGCCTCCTTCGGAGACCACCTTTGTCCCGCTGATCGAATTCGATGCCCGGGTCTTGAGAACCATCTGTGAGACAGAGGCGATGCTGGGCAATGCCTCTCCCCTGAACCCCAGTGTCTCAATGGCATAGAGGTCTTCGGCCTCTCTTATCTTGCTGGTGGCGAACCGCTGGAGGGCAAGGGGAACATCTTCCGGAACCATCCCCTCCCCGTTATCGACCACGCGGATGAGCTGGAGTCCGCCCGATCTGAGCTCCACGACGATTTCAGAAGCCCCTGCGTCGATCGCATTCTCCATCAACTCTTTGACCACAGAGGCCGGTCTTTCGACGACCTCTCCAGCGGCAATCTTCTGGGCAATGGCCTCCGGCAAAACTTGAATTTTACCAGCCATCATCTTTTCGACTTTCCACCCTCCACCTTCTATCTAAATTGGGCGATTTTCCGTTATTGTTTGTATCAAAGAAACTGGATTCCTGCT
>DYHU01000291.1 GCA_020724025.1 Syntrophorhabdus sp.
ATAACGTTTTGAAATTTATGTATTTTTCTCACCATTAAGCTTTCGTTTTCAATTTTAACGCCTAAAATTATACAATTTCTGGATTTCTTTCCCCCACTCCCTATCATTTTTAACAGGATATTGAAAAATTCCCAGAATTGGCTGTTCTGATGAGCCACCGGCAGCGGATAATTCCATAACCCACCGTTTTTATTTAAGTTGTGATCTTCTCAAAGTTTATTTTGAGCAAGCCCAATGGGTTTATAATGACAGGAAAGGGGTTTTTCCAGCAACCTATTAAATTTGTTAATGATTTCCCCACTATTGCAAAATCATAAAACAATATGTTAATAAAATGGCTTTTTTTATAACGGCATAGTAAAAAATCTGAAAATGGTATTTTCTGTCATTCCTGCGCAAGCAGGAATCCAGTCTTTTCATGTAGTTAGAATTCTCTGGATTCCCGTTTTCACGGGAATGACAATTTTTGCAAGATCACTTTTATTCACTTAGCTGTTTTGAATAACCAATTTAATAATTTCTCCCTTTCTTTAAAGGGTTATTAATTGGAAGGAGTTCAATTTTTTTTAAAAGGGCCTAAGAATATTTTTGGTATGGAAATTGCTACATTTCTATCAAAGGAGGCCAGTTATGAAGTGCTATCGTTGTGGCGGAGTTATGGTCTACGAGAAGTTTTTTGGCATCTCCGAAGAATTCTTCGGCTGGAGGTGCATCTTCTGCGGCGAGATCGTAGATAACGTAATCATTGAAAATCGTCTCGAGCAGAGGAAACGTTAACTCCCTCCTTAGAGGATAAATCTATTAAAAATCTCTCTGAAGGGGGAGGAACGGTGAAGGGAAGAATATGTATTGTAGACCATGATTTAGCCAGCCGGGGATACTTAAGGGAATGCCTTGAAAGAGAAGGGCATGAAGTTATCATTTTGGATAGTGGTTTTCAGGTGAGACCCCTCCTGAATGGAGAAGGGTTTAATGCCTTTATCCTCAACATCGACACTCCCGGAGTCCGCGAGAAAAACCTCCTCATCGAATTAAAAAAAGCACGGCCTACACGAATCCTTCTGATTGTTTCGGAGAGAGGGGATTCCTTTCTCAAGGAAGCGATCGATCTGGGTGTCTATGGCTTCATCTACAGGCCCTTTAACCCGGCAGAGATCTGCACCATGGTCAGCCATTTGATTCGTTAGAAAGGAAGAGGTGTTGTTCAAAGGTTACGGTAAAGATGCCAGTTTGGTCAATGGGCAAGGTTGGAAGTTAATACCCCAATTGAGTCAAAAAAATAACTTCCTCCCCCCACGGTGGGGGAGGATTCAGGTGGGGGGGAGGTTCAAGACGTCCACCCCCATCCCAACCTTCCCCCATCGTAAGGGGGAAGGAGATGAGATAAGAAATCGTGTGTCTAAATGAATGACGAAACAAATCGGACAACTGGGCTTTAAGATCAAATTCATTAACTCGAAAGAACGGGATATTTTTCACTCAATTGGGGTAATACTTTTATCCTAACCTTGACCTAACTACCATTACACATATTTAGGACTATGGAAGGAGTCAGTTCAGCATGGAGGAATCATGGAAAAGTGTGCCGGAATTCCCTCTGTTTAGAGACCTTTCCCTCGAAGACAAGCCCCTTCTCGATTTAGCCTTTACCCGATTCCCTCCCTCTATCTCGGAATTCACATTCACCAACCTCTTCATCTGGCGACATGCCTATCAGATTAAAATCTCCCGCATGCAAAACTTTCTCTGTCTCTTTGCAGAAAACCGGGAGTATCCCTTTTTCTTTTCTCCCATCGGAGAGGGAGATGTGGTAGAATGTTGCCGGAAATTACTCCGGTTGATGAAGGAGAAGGGAGTTCCTATAAAAATTGCCAGGGTTCCTGAAGAGGTCGCCTCTCGTTTCGATTGGAAGGCGGAAGGTTTTGTGGTAGAGTTCGATCGAGATCAATCCGATTATATCTACCTTTCAGAGGATCTGATCAATCTTCAGGGAAGAAAATATCATCGAAAGAGAAACCACATCAAACAGTTTAAAGAGAAATACGCCTATCAGTATCTTCCGCTCACTCCCGAGCGGATTTCAGAGTGTCTCCGGCTGGAGACCGAATGGTGCGACCTCCGGCACTGCGAGGTGACGCCGGGGCTGCACAACGAATCGATCGCCATCAAAGAGGCTTTTGCCCACTTTGAGGCGCTGGGAGTTCACCCCGTTAGAAATTTCAGCGAGCCATTAAATCCCGCCGAATTTATTTCGAAATATGACCCCGTTGCAGAACAGCGGTCCATTTTTTCTAACGGGGTAAAGGGAGGGGTTATCCTGATCGATGGCAAGGTGGAAGCCTTCACCCTGGGAGAGCCGCTCAATCACGACACCGTCGTCATCCATATCGAAAAGGTCAATCCCGCTTTCGAAGGTCTCTATCCCATGATCAATCAGGCCTTCCTTGAGAATCACTGGTCAGGGTACACCTATGTCAACCGGGAGCAGGACCTGGGGGAAGAGGGTTTGAGAAAGGCAAAGGAATCCTACTTTCCCCACCATATGATCAACAAATATACCCTTCATTTAAACGAATAGAACGAATAATAGTGAATGAATCGAAAATCGGTGCTATGGAAGCAGAGAAAGAAAGCCGGAGCGAGAAGCTGAAGCAATTTATTCTCTCCCGGATTAAAGAAAAGGGTCCCATTCCCTTCTCTCAATTTATGGAATGGTGTCTCTATCACCCCCAATATGGCTATTATCAATCCGGGGGTTCAAGGATCGGGAAGGAGGGCGACTATTATACCAGCCCCTGCGTCCATCCTCTCTTTGGAGGAATGGTCGCAAAGCAGCTCTCTCAGATGGCGGAGATTTTAGGCAGAGAGAATTTTGATATCGTCGAGATGGGAGGAGGCAGGGGGTTTCTCTGCCAGGATATTCTGGATTGGGCGAAAAAGAAGGCTCCCCATTTCTTTAATGGTCTTAAATATTCCCTTCTCGAAACGAGCCCTCATTTTCTAAAGGAACAGAAAGAGAGGCTCCATCCATATGAAGCAGAAGGGAAAATCAGCTGGATGGACCCGGAAACTTTTGAAAAGGGAAAAGATCGAATGGCAGGTTGCATCCTCTCCAATGAGCTGGTCGATGCCTTTCCTGTCCATCAAGTGGTCTTTGATAACGGTGAATTAAAAGAGATTTATGTGACCCGGCATAACGGTGAACTGAAAGAGGTGATGGACGAACCTTCCGATCCAAGGCTCCTCCCCTATTTTGAATCGATGTCCATCACGCTCCAGGAAGGGCAGAGGGCTGAGGTCAATCTCAAAGCTCTGGATTGGATGGAGAAGGTGGGAAGATTCCTGGAGAAGGGATTTGTCCTGACCATCGATTACGGGCATCTTGCCGAGGAACTTTACGCTCCTCATCGTCGTAATGGAACCCTTCTCTGTTACTATCGTCATCATGCTTCGGAAAACCCCTATGAACATCTGGGAGAACAGGATATGACCTCCCATGTCAACTTCACGGCTTTAATCAAAAAAGGAGAAGAGGCGGGCCTTCGCTTCACCGGCCTGGTATCACAGTACCGTTTTCTGATCGCTCTGGGTATCCTTCAGGAGATGGAGTCTTTGAATAATGAGGCTTCTGAACTGGATGGGTTGAGATTGAGACTCTCGCTCATGCATCTGATCGAGCCGGAGGCAGGAATGGGTGAAATCTTCAAGGTGTTGATTCAGCACAAAGGGATAGGCGAGCCCCTGCTGGATGGATTAAGGGATCTCAATTCCATCCCCTGGCCAACTCCCCCGTCCCCCTTCCATTTCCCTTCTGGTCAGAGAGGAGACAATGTGGATAGAGGGGGATATCGATGAAGGTCCTGGGAATCTTCGGAAGTCCGAGAAGGGGTGGAAATACGGAGATCCTTCTCGAAGAAGTTCTTAAAGGCGCAGAAAAGGAAGGGGCGGGGGTGGATCGAATCTATCTAACCGACTATTCCATCACTCCCTGCAAAGAATGCCATGGGTGTGATCAAACCGGCCAATGTGTCATCCCTGATGACATGCAGAAAATCTATCCAAAACTTTTAGAATCGGATATCATCGTTCTTGCCTCGCCCATCTTCTTCTATGGCGTCACCGCCTTGGCAAAGGCATTGATCGATCGTTCTCAGGCCCTCTGGGCAAAGAAGTATCTCTTAAAAAATCCCTCTCTCGGAAAAGAGGGAAGAAAGAGAAAGGGCTTCTTCATCTCTGTGGGAGCCACAAAAGGGCAGAAGGTTTTTGAGGGAGCGATCCTCACTGCGAAATATTTTTTCGACACCTTCAATGCGGAATATGCAGGTGAACTGGTTTTTCGAGGCGTCGACGGAAAAGGGGATATCTTAAAGCATCCGGAAGCGCTCC
>DYHU01000292.1 GCA_020724025.1 Syntrophorhabdus sp.
AAGTTTATCGAAGCCCTAACAACCATTGTGGAAGAACATATGACAAAATAGCAAGGAGTTCGGAGTTGGGAGTTCGGAGATTTCAAGAGTATTGCTCCGAACTCCGAACTATCTTTGGGAGACGGCATGAAACGGATTATCATCATCGGCGGCGGCATTGCCGGGCTCGGTGCGGCCTACAAAGTGACCAGGTCCGCATCCGAGGGCCACGACATCGAGTTTGTTCTGATCGAAAAGGACCGTCGCCTCGGCGGCAAGATCCAGACGGAGATCGTGCCGGATCCCGCGGAGAAGGGCAGGTTTATCGTAGACGGCGGTCCGGACTGTTTCCTGACTGAAAAGCCGGCCTGTCACCGCATCGCAAAACTTACGGGGATTTTCGATGAAGAGTTACCAACCGACGACTCCCGGAAGAAGACATGGATCCTGTCTCGAGGCAAACTTCATCAAATGCCCGATGGGGTCATGATGTTTGCGCCCACGAAGTTCGTTCCGTTCGCCACGACCGGTCTCTTCACGTGGCCCGGCAAGATACGGATGGCCATGGACCTTCTGATTCCTCCGAAGAAGGTCACGCCGGGCGAGTTCAACGACGAGACACTCGAGAGCTTCGTGGTCCGCCGCATGGGCCGCGAGTGCCTCAATCGCCTGGCCGAGCCTCTTGTCGGCGGCGTTCATGCATCTGATCCTTCGCAGATGTCGCTGGCCGCAACCTTCCCACGCCTCCTGGAGATGGAACAGAAGTATGGATCGCTCATGAAAGGGTTCCTCGCGGCCCGTCGTATGGTCGAAAAGATGCGGCACAAGTACCCTCCCAAGCCGGGCGAGAAGCCTCGCACATTCTTCACTTCGTTTGTGAAGGGTATGCAGCAGTTGACAGACCGTATGGCAGATGTCGCAGGGCGGGAGAGAATGCGCACGGGCGTCGCTGTCAGTTCGCTCCAACATACCTCCGAAGGTGGATGGCGTGGTTTGTTCTCCGACGGTTCTTCCATCGATGGGGACGCAGTCATCATTGCCACCGAGTCATGGGCTGCCGAGCCCCTCATCCGTCCACACGACCAGGCCATCGCAGATGCACTTGCCAACATACCGACCTCCTCCTCGGCGACGATCTCGATCGCCTTCAACGAAAGCGAGGTTGGGTTCGATCTGAATGCCTTCGGGGTTCTGTGTCCCCTCGTGGAGGGCCGAGCGCTCATGGCCGCAACTTACTCCTCCACCAAGTGGCCGGGCCGGGCACCTGCAGGCAGGGTGTTACTGCGCGGTTTCGTCGGTGGTCCGCACAACCAGGAGATTTTGAAACGCCCGGACGAGGAGCTCATACAGATAGTCATCGCTGAGTTCCGCGACATCCTGGGACTCAACCCGTTTGCGAAGCCTTTATTTTCGCGCATATTCCGGTGGCACCTGGGCATGCCGCAGTACACGCTCGGGCACCTCGAACGGGTCACATTGATTGAGGATCGTAGCGCTCAGATCCCCGGCCTCGCTCTCGCCGGCGGCTGTTACAGGGGGGTAGGGGTCCCGAATTGCATTGAGAGCGGTGAGCGGGCAGTCTCGAAGATCCTTCATGAATGGGGCATTAACCTCGCCGAGGACCTCATCGAGGAAAAACGCTACTATTAGTGTCTCCATCGGGGATGGTGAAAACCCCTCGCCTTCAAGGCGAGAGTAGTTCAGTGAAGGATCTGGCTTAGAAATAGCTTGGTTCGTTCGTACTGCGGGTTTTTGAAAAATTCCTCAGGTGTGTTTCCCTCCACAATCTTGCCGAAGTCCATAAAAAGCACCCTGTGGGCCACACTCCTGGCAAAGCCCATTTCATGAGTGACGACAATCATGGTCATGCCCTCTTGGGCGAGCTCGATCATGACATCCAATACTTCCTTGATCATCTCCGGATCAAGGGCTGAAGTGGGCTCATCAAAGAGCATGACCTTGGGATTCATACACAGACTGCGGGCAATGGCGACACGCTGCTGCTGACCTCCTGAAAGCTGACCAGGGTATTTTCGAGCCTGTTCAGCGATATGCACTTTTTCGAGGTAATGCATGGCCGTCTCTTCCGCTTCTTTCTTTGGGACCTTTCTCACCCAAATGGCCCCCAAGGTTAGGTTTTCAACAATCGTAAGGTGTGGAAAGAGGTTGAAGTGCTGAAAGACCATGCCCACTTCAGCGCGGATTTTTTCAATATTCTTGATGTTATTGGTCAGCTCAATGCCGTCGACAATGATGCGACCGCGCTGATGTTCCTCCAGACGATTGATGCAGCGAATGAGCGTGGATTTCCCTGAACCTGAAGGGCCGCAGATGACGATACGTTCCTGCTTGCTTACGGTAAGGTTTATGCCCTGAAGCACATGGAACTCACCGAACCACTTATGCACATCGATAAATTCGATCATCGGCCCTTCAGATGCTTTCTTTTCAATATTCATTTCGTTCAATCCCCCCTTGACAATTCTCTTTCAAGCTTCCGGCTATAGTTGGACATAGAAAAACACCCTAAAAAGTATAGGAGGGCAATAAAGACATAGGCCTCACGACTGAATCCCATCCACTCTGGATTGGAGAGCACGGACTGAGTCGTCTTCAAGAGATCAAAGAGGGCAATAATGACCACCAACGAGGTGTCCTTGAAGGCTGAAATGAGAATGCTTACCGTGGGTGGAATGACGATCTTCAATGCCTGGGGCAAGATGACCAGCCTCATGGTTAGATAATAATTCAATCCAATGGACTCCGCTGCCTCATACTGTCCTCGGGACATGCCCTGCAAACCGCCCCGGACCACCTCAGCAATATAAGCGGCTGTAAACAGGATAATGGCCGCCTGCGCCCGGAGGATCTTGTTGAAGGTGACCCCTTCCGGCAGAAAGAGAGGGAAAATAATGGAGGACATAAAGAGTAGGCTGATCAGGGGGACGCCCCGGATCAACTCGATATACACAACACACAGCACTTTAACCCCAAGCATTTTGGATCGTCGCCCCAGCGCCAGAATAACTCCCAAAGGGTAGGCCGCGGTAAGACCGAAAACAGCAAGAAGGAGTGTAAGAGGCAACCCGCCCCACTGCGTACTCTCCACAGAGGGGAGTCCCAATAAGCCTCCTTTCATGAGGAGGCCCATCGTGAAAAGCCCGATGATCCAAACATAGGCCAGAGGTTTTTTCCAGTGGGTCCGGTCTCTGCTGTAAAAGAGGAGACCGAAAAGGATCATCATCGCGAGAAAAGGTCGCCACTGTTGTTCATAAGGATAGAAGCCGAAGAGAATAAAACGATAGTTCATGGAAATGATTGACCAGCAGGCGCCAGCTGCCTGTCTGCACGCCTGACCAGTCGTATGCCACGCGCTATCAATGAATGCCCAACGGAAGAGAGGAGGAACAATTTTCCAGAGAAGAAAAAGGGTTGCAATGGTAAGGATGGAGTTGAACACCCCATTAAACAAGTTGGTTCTTACCCAACCGATAACGCCAATGTGGGTTATAGGAGGTCTTATGTCTTCTGCCTGGACTGCTTGTCCCATGTTATCTCTCTACAAGGGCGACTCTCTTATTATACCAGTTCATGAAGGCTGACGTGGACAGACTGAAAAACAGATACATCACCATGATAAGGGCGACTCCCTCAATGGACTGTCCTGTTTGATTAATGGTCGTGTTGGCCACAGAGACAAAATCAGGGTAACCAATGGCTACAGCAAGAGAACTGTTCTTTGTCAGGTTGAGCATCTGGCTGGTCAAGGGTGGAATAATAACCCTGAGGGCCTGGGGTAAGATCACCAGGTTTAACACGGGAACTGGTCTGAGACCGATGGACATGGCCGCCTCCCTTTGACCTTTGCTGACCGACTGAATTCCTGCACGGACTACCTCAGCCACAAAGGCAGCCGTGTACAGAATCAGCCCCAACAGAAGGGCGATGAACTCGGGACTCACTGTTAAACCGCCCTGGAAGTTAAAACCCTCAAGTTTGGGGACATCCATCTTCAGAGGGGCGCCGAATACTAACCAGGTAATGAAAGGAAGGCCGAAAACAATAGCGATGCCGACACGAAAAGTAGGGAAAACCCTCCCTGTTTTTTCCTGCCGTTTTCTTGCCCATCGACGGATCAAATAAACGATCACACCCCCGACCACAAAAGTTAAAAGCATATAGAGATGAGCAGGATGTGCCTCGGGGATCGTAAAAGCGACTCCGCGATTGGAAAGGTAAATTCCCGCCCCCGGGTTGAGGGCTTCCTGTGGAGAAGGCATTGTTTCATAAAAGATGGCATACCAGAAAAATAATTGCAGAAGCACAGGGATATCCTGCATTACTTCGATATAGATGGCTGCCAGTTTTGAGGCAAGCCAATTGGTCGAAAGCCTTGCCACTCC
>DYHU01000034.1 GCA_020724025.1 Syntrophorhabdus sp.
TTCACGACACCTCGCCGGTTTTCATCGGCGCTTTCGGACGTAGGTTCTAAAACAATTTAACACTACTTCTTCTATCAACCCTTTAGCCATTTCTGAAACCAATGTTCTTGGAGGCACATTATGACTTGTGGCATGCGGGATTTGGGAAAAAAATACTTCCTTTTGTAATGTTGTTTTTGGAATTTTCCGTGAGGACGCTACATTAGAAGCGGAAATGGTGATCATAAGGACAAAGATCGATATTTCGAAAAGATTCAGAAGTTTAATGCCGTTAATATCGAGATGGGTTATAAACCAATTTCGATTTTTTCACCGAGGGAGGTGACAACCTATGGCGGTCAGGGCAATTGAAATAGTTCGTAAGATCAGGGATAAGCACTATGAGGAGACCTAGGATCTTTCAGTAGAAGAACAGATTAAATTTGTTAGGGAAAAAGCAAAAAGATTACAAGGAACACTCATGGAGAAACAGTCATTATCCATTAATGACAGAGTACGAAAATCCACGTAACCTTAGAATCATCACCAACCTGGTAATTCCTGCTCTGACGAAAGACGCCTCGGCGGCATAATCTCTTTGCAGTGCAAATCCGCAAACCATGATGGGAATTTGGATTCACCCTTTGTAGGTGCTATACGGTATTTTTAAATCGATCCGATAATTTCTAATACATCTAATCCGGTGATGCTGTGCCTTTCGGGTGAAACCCCGTTAGAAATTTCAGTCGTTGCGACTCGAAACCGAGCGGGGCATTATTTCTAACGGGGTAAACTTCTGATAAATTTTTTCGGCCTGAAAAACCGGGACAAAGAGGGTGGGGTAGGTGAGCGGAGGGGCTTCATCCTTTCCGATCACCAGATACCCTTTCTCCTTCAGGCTGAAGGCAAGCTTTTTAAGGACCTTGATCTGGGATTCTTTTGAGAAGTAGGTAAAGGCCAAATTCCGGCAGAAGATGATGTCCATCCCTGGAAAGGGTTCTTCCTTAAGGATATTGTGCTTTCTAAATTCCACTCTCTCCCGGATAGCCCGATCAAGGACATAAAATTCATTTTCGACTCTGAAATAATTTTTAAAGATTCTGTCGGGAACTTCTTGGAGGCCGCTCTTTTTATAACGACCCTCTTTCGACCTCTCAATCATCTTTTCATCAATATCCGTGGCTAAGATGGAAAGACGAGTCTCTGGAAAACCGTTTTCAAATTTTTCTTTCCATAATATCGAGAGACTGTATGGTTCTTCGCCACTGGCGCAGCCGATCGACCAGATCTTCAAATCACCTTTTTCTCTGCTTCTAAGGATCGCTGGAAGGACAGAGGTTTCGAGGGTATCAAAGGCTTCCTTATCCCTGAAAAATCTTGAGATGGTGACAGTGAGGATCTTTGAGAGATGAACCTGTTCAGCGGGATCACTCTTAATTCTTGATAAATACTCCTCAAAATTGGGGAGACCCAATTGAGCTATTCTGCGCTCAACCTTTCTTTCAATTCCTCTCCTCTGAAAGGGCCGCCACTGAAGGCCAAGGAGTAAAGCAGTCTCTTTAAGAAATTCATCAAATTCCATGTGCCTTTTCGAAGTCCAACAACATTCTCTTTACTTTAACTCCATGGCCAAAACCGCCCAGGCCGCCGTTGCTCTCGATCACTCGGTGACAGGGGACGATCAGGGGGATGGGATTACGACCATTGGAATTTCCAACAGCCCGGAAGGCCTTTGGATGGCCGATCGCATTGGCAATCTCTTTATAGGAACGCGTTTGGCCATAGGGAATTTTTTCCAGTGCGGACCATACTTTTTTCTGAAATGGGGTCCCTTTCATATCCAGTTTGCAGTCAAAACGCCGGAGCCTGCCTTCGAGATACTTCTTCAGTTGAGAGAGGACCCTTCGGTTCTTTCGATCATCTCGGATAATCTCCCCGGGAAAACGTCCTTTCAATCCTTTTAAGAAAGCCTCCTCCGACTTGAGATAGTCGACCATACAAACCCCTTTCTCTGTGGAGGCAACAAACACCTTCTTCAACCATGGCGAATTAAACGAAGAATAATAGATCTTTCCCATTCTCTCCTCCCTGATATCTATTTTTCTGCCTACTGCCTACTGCTTTCTGTCCTCTGTCTCCTGGAATCTATAAAGGGCTGCTTTCACCAATCCCATGGGGCCGGTCATCATCGTATTTCCGCCGGGAGCGGCATAAGTAAATTGGAGGGATGTTTCCTTGAAAAGATCGCGGTTGGGGCCGGTGACCCGAACGGGTGCATCTCCAAGAAATGGAGTCAAGGTGATGACCCCATGGCCATTATCTTCATAGATCTCCTGTCTGTTCAATTCACCCCGGAAGAAGAGGCGGAGGTGATTCTCCAATTTCTCCGGAGTCAACTCATGGGTATGGTGTTCATAGAGTCCTTCGATCTTTCCATTGATCAGCAGGGCGGCAATGGTATGTCCGTTTCCGACATTGACGACCAGGGATGGCCCTTCTCTCTCGTCCATACATCCCAGAATAGCAGAAAAAGAGGTATCCATCACCAGGATAGGTGATGAGGAGATTCTCCTCACTGCCTTCACGGCCGATTTCATCCGGAGATAACAGTCCGGGACCGAACCTTCTATGAAGTGAAATGACTCTGGCCTGTTATCTTTTCGCAGCATCGCCTCCATCCGGTCGAAACGGAAAGTCCGGTCTGAGACCCCTTGGGGAGCCACGCCGTGGTCCTGAACGGCTATGGCAATAACATCAAACTTAAAATCTTCTCCGAATTGGGTAAGGAAATGGCGAAGGAGGTCCAGATCGATCTCACGGATCTCCAATTCATGAAAGTGGCCGGACGCTGGCTTCCCTCCCACTTCGATCCCCATTGATCTGACCTCATCTAAGTCATTTCGAATCGAATAGGCCGAAGATTCGTCCATGGCCACCTGATAACCCTTCTTGAGGTGGCTGACAATGGCCCGTGTGAGCGATCCTCCTCCGATCGTGTCTCCATAGACATAGAGATCGCCTTCTATTTTTTTCAATCTTTCTGCAAGAATCCTCGAGGGGGTCGGCAGAACGAGACTGGTGCAATTTTCGATCTTTTTCTCCGAATCGAAAAGGAGAATATCCTGTGTCCCCGCCCCAATATCAATCGCCAGTATTCTCATGGCTCCCGTGTCCGCGACCGTATGAGAGGGACAGTCCCGAATCTACGATTTCCCCCGTACTTGATACGGGGTCCGTCCGTAATTCTGGGACAGTCCCCCACTGCCTACTGTTTACTGATCACTATCCCTTGATCACTCCCATCGGCACCAGTTTGACCACCTTCAGACTGATGCCTGCATGGTGAACCACATTCACCACATCATTGACATCTTTATAGGCATCGGGAATCTCTTCCTCGATCGTCCCCCGGCTTGCTCCCTTCACGATGATCCCCTTATCCTCCATCTCCCTCACCACTGCCCTTCCCTTTGCCGCCTTGATGGCCTGATGGCGGCTCATCACCCTTCCTGCTCCGTGACAGGTGGAGCCGAAGGTCTCTCTCATCGCCTTTTCCGTCCCGATCAAAACATAGGAACATCTGCCCATGTCGCCGGGGATGAGGATAGGCTGACCGATGGATCGGTAATCTTCCGGGATATCCCGATGGTTTGGAGGAAAGGCTCTTGTCGCTCCCTTTCTGTGGATACAGAGCTTCTTCTTCTCTCCGTTAACCGTATGGGTTTCGATCTTGGCGATGTTGTGGCAGACATCATAGATCAAATCGAGCTTTAAATCCCTTGGGCTCTTCCGCAAAACCTGTTCAAAGGTCTCCCTTACCCAATGGGTGATTATCTGCCGGTTGGTAAAGGCGAAGTTGGCCGCACAGGCCATGGCCTCCAGATACTTTTCCCCTTCCGGGGAGGAGATTGGCGCACAGCAGAGCTGCGGATCCGGGAGTTCGATGTGATATTTCCTGGCAGCATCCATCATCAAACGGATGTAATCATCGCATACCTGGTGCCCCAACCCTCTTGAACCCGTGTGGACGAGGACGGTCACCTGATCCTTCCATAACCCCAATGTTCGGGCAATGGACTCATCGAAGACCTCGGCCACATATCCAATCTCAACGAAGTGATTCCCGGAACCTAACGTCCCTAATTGCGCTCTTCCCCTCTCCATTGCCTTCTCGGAAACACGACCCGGATCAGCCCCTTCGATACAACCTAGTTCCTCGATATGTTCGATATCCTCTGCTGTTCCGAAACCCCTCTCAACCGCCCATTTTGCCCCTTTTCTGAAAACTTGCTTCTGCTCCTCTCTATTCAGCTTCAGATCCTTTCGATGGGAGCCTACACCCGAGGGGATGTTGATAAAGAGGGCTTCTACCAGTTCCCTCATTCGCCCTTCGATCTCCTTGCGGCTCAGACCTGAGCGCATCAGTCTTACGCCTCAGTTGATATCGTATCCCACCCCTCCGGGAGAGACGATCCCATCATTCAAATCGAAGGCGGCCACACCGCCAATGGGAAAACCATATCCCCAGTGGATATCCGGCATTGCCAGGGAATAACCGATAATGCCCGGAAGCCAGGCGACATTGGCTACCTGTGCCAGACTCTGGTCTTTTCGGATATCCCCGAACATCCGTTCATCGGCATAGACGATGCCATCCGTCCTCATCTTCCCCTCACGAGGAATTCTCCACCGATAATCATCGATCTTCTGAACTTTGATTTTCTCTTCTTCTGTCATGGGACTTACTCCTATCGTTCATCGTTCATTGTTCATCGTCTACCGTCCGTCGTCCATCGTTCATCGCTTATTGTGATCCATTAAAGATCCAGAATGATCTGCGCCCTCCAGCCCCCGTTCTCTTTTTTTACCTGAATCTGATGGTGCGTCGCCGCCTTCACCCCAGTTTTGATCACATGGACCCCCTCCTCAAACGGCTCTCCCTTTACCTTTGCCTTCAATCCTCCTTCTCCGACAACCTCCACTTTAAAGCTCTTGAATAAAAGGTTCTCCACATCGTGGAGATAGAGAAGTTCGTTCAACCAGTCGACCATCAGCCGCTCCAGGCTCTCTCGCTTAAGTTCGATCCGCCTCTCCTCTTTTTGCCTTACCCTCTTTAAATCGGTGATGAGATGAAAGAAAGCTTCGCCCGCATTCTCAAAAAGCGTCTGGAGATCCTCACCATACACAATCAACCCTATATCTGCCGTGTGGTCCAGGATTTCAAAACGCTTTCTTCCCTTTTTGGCCTTCAGTCCTCCTTCAGAAGACGAACCGCAGATCACCCGGACCTCTTCTTTTCTACCTTCTGGTTAAAATGCTCTTTCGAAACAAAAACCCGTTCATGTTCCCCCTCAGCCACCTTCTCCTTCTCATCATAGGCATCCACCAGAAAGAGAAGCCGATTCTTATGAACTTCCTTCAGGATGGCATGGCCCGTCACTTTCATGCCAAGAGGCGTAGCGGATAGGTGTTTGATCTTCACCTGGGTTCCGAGGCTCAACTGGTCGGGAGGAATAATATCCTGAATGGCATTGATCGCCGCTTCCTCCATCAGTTGAATCAGCCTCGGTGTGGAGAGAACATCAACAGAGATATTGCCCAACCGGCTCACCAGGTCCTCTTCCTTCACAATCATCTCAGCTTTTCCTATCAATCCCGGTATCATCTCGACTCCCCTGCATCTGTCATTCCCGCCCCGTATCAGGTACGGGGTAAACTCCGGCGGGAATCCAGAGGGATTTCGAAAATAACTGGATTCCTGCTTTCACAGGAATGACAACCCCATCAACTACTCTATTTGCAGTAGTTTCTCAAAACGCCAAACTGATACCAAACGTTCAGAACTCGGTCAAAATCTCATCATCATAAATCTTTTCCAATCTCTCTTTATGGGTTGACTCTTCCTGGGCGAGGATCAGCAACAATTTCTTCAGATTTGAATCTGTGACCAGTTTTGCTGTGGAGGTATAAAGCTTCTGGGACTTCTCTTCATTCTTAATCGCCATCCGGAGAAGTTCCTCATAGGTTAACTCCGGACCGAAAGGGATATCTTCGATCCTCTCGCTTATCCCCAATCCCTTGGTCTCTTTTATTTTCATTTGGCTGATTTTTTTTAAATCAAACTTCTCAAGCTTCCTCTTATGTTTTTCCTCTTCTGCGGCCAATTCCTCAAAGAGTTTCTTGACTCCGGGGCTCGCCCGGTCTGCTGCGATTCTGTAAGCGGTTGCCGCATCAGCCTCTTTCCGGATGGCAAATCTCAAAATCTCTTCCAAGCTATTCAGTCTCATCTTTTACCTCCTCCCGAAAAAACATCTTCACTTCAGCGATGACCCTCTCTGCCTCATCGCAAAATTCTTCCGGAACCATGATCCTTCCCCATCCCTTCTGGGGAAGGTAGAGCCCATCGTATGCCGTATCGAGGAAGGATTTGATCATATATGGAATCCCCGCCTCCTTCAAGGCCTGAGATACCCTGTCTCCCTCAAACCGGTTCTCAATTACCCCTGTCTTTACCCATCGTGTCATCTCTTCACTCTCTTTTTATTATATAATGAAAAGGCAATAAGCCAAAGAAAATATTTAGACTCTGTAGGGAACGGTTTAAAACCGTTCCCTACCCTCTCTCCGGGCGGCGTGAAAAATTCAGTTGAAAAATTTATAATTGAGATTATAATGGAATGGTCCAAATCCAAACTGACCGCAGGGAGGCGACATGGCCACGAAGAAGGTGGATGAAAAATCTTTTGGGGCAAAAATGAAACAACTCCGGCAACTCAGAAAGATCTCTTTCGAAACCCTTGCCAACAAAACCGGGCTTTCACACCGTTATCTCAGGGATATCGAAGAAGGAAAGATCATCCCCCCTGTAGCAGCGGTGATCCAGATTTCAAAAGCCCTATCGATCGATTCCGGCTCTTTTCTCTCGGCAGAAGAGCAGGAAGCTTCTGAAAAAAAGAGAAGAGAGAGCTTTTACAAAAGGACGCAGGCCTATTCCTATAAAACACTCACCCCTGATGCCGCTTCAAAGCATATGAAGGCCTTTCTCGTCACCATCGATCCACGACAGGACCATCGGATGGTGGAATATCGACATGAGGGGGAAGAATTTATCTATATCTTAAGGGGAGAAGTGGAGGTGAGGGTGGGCGAAAATCCAAATATTCTCAAAAAGGGAGAAACGCTTCACTTCGATTCTGGTATTCCGCATAAACTCCGGAATCTCAGCGGCGAAGAAGCAAAACTCCTTGTCATTCTCTATACACCTTAATACCCTCACTTTGTCAAACCACTGAACAGGTTTTTTAGAAAATTTGAACTTTCTGTCCGTATTGGACAGAGGCGCCTTGAATTAAGTTCTTTCATGGTGAACAATATGCCTCAACCTCCAATCTAATCATTTGAACATGGATTGTGCCATCTTCAGCGATCGGAAGTTTTTTGATATATCTGTCCACAATTTCTTCGATAAATTCCCTTCTTAACGTTTCTGGTACTCGCTGTGTATAAGGAAGCCATGTGGTACGAATCCACGTTGATAATCCTTCCCTTCCTTGATGGACCATATCTTTCGGGATCAATTCTACCCTCTTTGATTTAAGCCCAGCCTCTTTTAACCAAGCCCCATATTCTTCAGGGTCGTAAAAGCCATAAGGAAATGAAAAACGGGTGAAATAGCTTTCCCATTTTTTATCCTTCATCATCATCTCTAAAACTTCAATGATCTCTGCTGCATTTCCTCGTCCTCCCATCTGGATCAAAACTCTTCCTGAATGTTTTAGACTCTTTCGAATTCCTCTGAGGACTAGGAGGTGATCAATCACCCAGTGGAGAGAAGCATTGGAAATAACGATGTCAAATTCATCATTAAAATCAAGGTAGCGAGCATCCTTTAACTGGAAAAAAAGATTTAAAAACTTTTCTTTTAGAAAAGTCCTACTGGCCAGATGAATCATTTCCTCAGAATTGTCAATGCCTATCACCGAACCTTCTGGAACACATGCGGCGATCTCAGCGGTCACCTTTCCGTCTCCGCATCCAATATCCAGAACTTTTTCATGTCCCTTTAGGTTAAGTTTCTGTATAAGCTCTTTTCCCCATTTTTGCTGTTCCAAAGAGTGCTCTTGATAATCCCGTGCATCCCAGCGGTACATGATTTTTCCTTCCTCTTTCTCCGGGTTGAATATAAGAATATCTTTACCGATGGTCTATATAATTGACTGTGGAGCAATTCGCAAGCAGGCCTCTTCGAAAGAAGTATACCCCGTTAGAAGGTCTTCGCCCTTCCAACGGGAAGGCTCACACGGGGCTTTAAACCCCGTGTTCGCTCCAAAAGGACTTTTATCTTCAGCCCCGCTGCAAGCAGCGGGGCTTTCTAACGGGGTAAAGAGCAATAAAAACCGCATCTTATTTCCCTAAGAGTACATGGAGATCACAGCCTGCACCGTCCATTGCTATTGCCCGTCACCGAAAAATTATATAAAAAATATAAAAATTTTTTTCTTGACAAATATCTCATAACCTGATAGGTAAAAAATTGAAACAATGTTGCATAATGTGGAACACATGCAGATCATCAAATCCGTCAAAACTGCTTTAAATATTTTGAATTGCTTCACCCATGAAAGTCCTGAAATTGGGGTGACCGAAATTTCAAAAAAATTGGCCTTATCAAAAAGCACCGTTTCTCGATTATTATCCACCCTTGAGCAAGGGAATTTGGTGGCCAAGATCTCCACGAATCAAAAATATCGATTGGGACCCAAAGTTCTGGAATGGGCAGGTATCTTTTTATCAAATACGGAATGGAGAACTATTGCCCTTCCTCATTTGAAAGATCTTCGGGATAAAACGGATGAGACAGTCACCATTTTTGTGGTCAATGGAAACCAAAGGGTCTGTCTCGAGAAGTTGGATAGTCCACATGAAGTCAGGCAATTCCTCAATATCGGTAATCATTATCCTCTCCATGCTGGGGCCGCTGGTAAGTTGCTATTGGCCTATCTACCTAAAGAAAAGTGGAAAGAAATTCTTTCAAAAACAGGACTTCCTCGTTTCACATCCAATACCATTATAAATTTAAAGGGTTTGGAAAAGGAGCTCAATAAGATTCAAAAGGAAGGATACGCCATCAGCCATCAAGAAAGGGCTCCTTTTGTTTCTTCAGTTGCCACTCCTATCAGGAATTTTAAAGGAGAGGTCATTGCCGCGTTATGTCTTTCTGGAGTCACTATCCGATTTACCAATGAGAAGATGGCGGAATTCATTAACTTGACAAGGATAACTGCAGGGAGAATTTCTCAGGAGTTAGGTTATAAAAAAACTCGAAGACCGGATGGAGATCGTTTAGATGGCCAGGCTTTATGAGTATCAAGGAAAAGAACTTTTGAAAAAAATGGGGATAGAGGTCCCCAAAGGCAAATTGGCCACTTCTTCCAGAGAGGCGAAGGAGGTGGCTGAGGAGCTTAGGCGACCTGTCGTCTTGAAGGCCCAGGTTCTCAGCGGAGGCCGCGGGAAGGCTGGCGGGATCCAATTCGCGATGACTTCTTCCGATGTTGAAAAAATGGCCGAAAAATTATTGATCACAGAGATCCGCGGCATTGCTGTCCAAAAGATCTTGGTGGAAGAGAAATTATCCATCAGAGAGGAGTTGTACCTTTCAGTTACCGCAGATCCGCTTCTTAGAAAACCTGTCCTCATTTTATGCACGGATGGAGGGATGGATATCGAAGAGGTCGCACAAACCTCTCCAGCTAAAATATCCAAACATCCTGTAAATATTTTGAGAGGACTCCGGGAATATGAAGCCAGGGATTTTATCAGGAGGATGGGAATTCTCTCCAGCGAACACATCATCCCATTAGGTTCCATCCTGAAAAACCTCTACGATCTTTACATAAAATACGATTGCAAATTGGTCGAGATAAACCCTTTGGTATTAACAGAAGAAGGGAGACTTGTCGCCGCTGACGCCAGGATTGATATTGACGATGATTCGATTTTTCGACATCCGGAACTTGGGTTATTCTCAACAGAGGAGACAGGGGAGAGGCCACCGACAAAGATTGAAATTGCTGCTGGCAAAATCGATGAAGGGGATTATCGTGGAACGGCCCACATCGTCCAGTTGGATCCTGACGGATCCTATGCGCAAAAGACAGGCAAAATATCGATTGCATTTGATTGTGTTGGGACGGGAACCAGTCTGACCACCATGGATGAACTGGTAGAGATGGGGTATTTCCCGATGAATTTTGCTGACACTTCTGGTAATCCTACTGCTTCAAAACTTTATCGGGCAACCAAGATCATCCCTTCTCAGCCCGGGATCGAGGGATACCTCTTTGTATCCTGTGTGTCCAGTCAACAGTTGGATAATACCGCCAGGGGAATCATCAAGGCCTTGAAAGAACTTTATCCCGAAACAGGTGGCAAACCAAACATCCCCATGGTTTTTACCTTCCGTGGTGGGTAGGATGAGGAGGCGATCAAACTCTTTAAAGACCATGGCATCAGTGATTCCCCTTGGGTAAAAATTCTGGGAAGGGATGCAACAGAAAAGGATTCGGCACTGGAGTTCGATGCCCTTTATAGAAGATGGAAGGAAGAGACAGGAGGAATAGAAAATTGGAGATGAAAGAAGAGGTATCGGAGTTTGAAGTATCCTCGGGAGGAAAGGTCGTCATCGATCTTACAAAATGTGATGAGTGCCATTCAAAAGCATGCATTCAGATCTGTAGTTTACCCACCATGGGAAGAGTATTGGAACTGAAGAATGGAAGGCCATCCCTGAAAAAAAACCTTAAGGAGATTAAAAGGGGTGCATGCACCGAATGTCTGGGATGTGAGTTGGAATGTGAATTAAAAGGAAGGAAGGCTATCCGAATTATTCTGCCAACTCCAGAATTGGATGAATATTTAGAGGAGATAAAAAACAAGGGAATGAAGCCAGTGTATGAGATGTCTGGGAGAAAATGATGAAGATGCCGTCAGAAGTCAGTATCATCGAGGTTGGATCCAGGGATGGTTTACAGAACGTTGAGCAGTTTCTGGAGACGGAGAAAAAGGTTCAACTCATCGAACTCTTAGCCAAAAGTGGGTTGAAGAGGATTGAAGCTACTTCCTTTGTCCATCCAAAAGCTATCCCACAATTCAGAGACGCAAAGGAGATCATTTCTGGAGTGATAGATCTCAAAGGGGTAGAATTGAGTGCTTTGGTGCCCAACCTAATCGGGGCTAAGAATGCTTTAGGGAGTGGTGTCAGGGAGCTGGCATTCGTTTTCTCTATAAGCGAATCTCACAATAAAAATAATGTGAATAAGACACGGGAGGAATCAATCCAAGAGCTTGAAAAAATCCTTGCCTTTCAAGGGGAGTTTCCTGGAATGTGCGTGAGAGTCAGTCTCTCTACCGTTTTTGGCTGCCCCTTTGAAGGAGAAGTGAGAGAAGAGGAGATCCTAAAATATATTGAGAGAGTGAGGGACCTCGGAGTGACAACAGTGACCCTCTCAGATACTGTCGGTTATGGCAATCCAAAACAAGTGAGGCAGATTATCAGAAGTTGCCTTGATCGATTCCTCTCCATCACCTTCGGAGTCCATTTCCATAATACGAGGGGACTCGGATTGGCCAATGCCCTGGTGTGTTTAGAAGAAGGGATCACGATTTTTGATTCTTCCATCGGAGGACTGGGAGGATGCCCTTTTGCCCCTGGCGCAACAGGTAACATTTCGACTGAGGATCTGGTCTTTATGTTTGACGGAATGGGCATCAGAACCGGGGTGAATATTGAATTTCTATTCGAGGCTTCTCAATTTCTTAAAAATAATCTAAGGGATACCCAATTAAGCAGCCACGTCTTCAAAGCAGGTCTTCCTAAGGGAGAGAGCTATATTTGTAAGACTTTATAAAATAAAGGGGAGTTGATGTTATGGCAATCCTGATTAACGAAGATACCCGAGTGGTCATTCAAGGAATCACCGGAAGACAGGCCATGATGAATACAACCTATATGTTGGAATATGGAACGAGAGTGTTAGCTGGAGTAACCCCAGGTAAGGGAGGAGAGAAGGTAGCAGGAGTCCCTGTATACCAAACTGTTAAAGAGGCAAAAGAGCATCATCCTGAGATCAATGCTACAGCCATCTATGTCCCAAACCGTCTTGCTAAGGATGCGGCGATGGAGGCGATGGATGCAGGAATCCATCTGGTGCTCATCATCCCTGAAAGAGTACCTCAACACGATATGCTGGAAGTGATAGAATATTCAAGAGAAAAGGGGTCTGTGGTGATCGGCCCTAATTCTCCAGGACTTGTGAGCCCCGACAAAGCATTGTTGGGAATGATAGGAGCAAGGCTCAGCCTGGCCAGGGAATTTTTTAAAGAAGGATCTGCCGGCGTCCTTTCAAGAAGTGGTGGAAACACAACCACTCTTTGCTATTATTTAACCAAAGCTGGAGTGGGACAGAGCACAGCCATCGGTGGAGGGGGGGATGCATTTGTAGGATCCACATGGGCAGATCTACTTCCCTACTTCGAGGAAGATGGACAGACTAAAATGGTGGTCGCTTTTGGAGAGATTGGAACCATGATAGAAGAAGCTGCCGAAATGATAAAAAGTGGGAAGTTTACAAAGCCTTTTATTGCATATATCTCTGGCGGGTACGCTAAGGAAGGGATGAGATTCGGACATGCAGGGGCGATCATCACGGGTGATAAAGGAACTTCCATCTCTAAAATTAGAGCTTTAAGGGACGCCGGGGCTATTGTCGTGGATCATTTTGGAGATATAGGCCTAATCGCCCGAGAGGTTTTAGAAAATCTCAATAAGAAAGGAGGGAAATAATTGAGGAAAGGGAAGATTTTAGATAGGGTTTAAAAAGTGAACAATATTTAGAAGAAGGGAGGTAATTCAAATGAGATCATTTAGAATTTTCTGTTTGATCGGTTTTCTCGTTATGGCAGGAATCTTCTTTTCAAATGAAATGGCCCTGGCGGCTTACCCGGACAAACCTTTAGAATTCATCGCTCCGGCCAGTCCAGGAGGTGGATGGGATCTCACGTGTCGAATGTCAACAAAAGTATTGAAGGAGGCAGGTCTTGTAGCACAACCCCTTACAGTCATCAATAAACCCGGAGGATTTGGAGTTGTGGCAATGACCGATATCGTCAGGAATCGAAGAAAAGACCAGAATGTACTCATTGCCTTCTCCGCTGTTCTGACCACTCAGATGGCGATCAAAAAGAATCCTTACACCTACAAGGATATCACTCCAATAGCTGCACTCTTTGTGGACTATGGAGTGATTGCAGTAAGAAAGGATTCTAAATACTCAACTTTTAAAGATCTGTTAGATGAATGGAAGAAACAACCTGGGGTTTTAACCTTCGCAGGTAGTTCTCCGCCAGGCGGTTTGGACCATATGAGAATTGTCATGATTGCCAGGGCCCTGGGAATGCCTGGAAAAGACTTGAAATATGTGGCCTTTGGTGGTGGAGGAGAAGCCCTTGGGGCTTTATTGGGTGGACACACGACTGCCTTTGTCGGAGAGGCAGGTGAGATTGCAGGCCATATTGAAGCAGGAACGATCAGACCCCTTGCCCTCCTTTCAGACCGGAAGTTAACAGGGATCTTCGAAAAAGTGCCTCTTGCTAAGGAATTTGGTGTAGATGTGGTCTCCCCTAACTGGAGGGGTTTTTATGGTCCACCCGAGATGACTAAAGAGGTTTTACATTATTGGGAGGAGACCCTTTCTAAGATGGTGAAGACAAAGGAATGGAAGGATGTCCTTGAGCGTCAGGCCTGGGTAGACTTCCTCTTGACTGGCGATAAACTTCGAAAGTTCCTCGATGATGAACTGGCCATGTATGAAAAATTAGCCAAAGAATTGGGGCTCGTACAGTGATGAACCGGGATCGAATCGTGGCACTCATCATTCTCATTCTGGGTATTGGCTACCTGTTGGCGGCCATTTCTCTGCCTTCGGCCCCTATTGGAGACCCCTTGGGGCCGAAGGCATTTCCAATCGTCCTGGGTGGGCTGATGATTCTCCTTGGTGCAACTATCTTGATCGGACCGGAGAAAGGTTTGGAATCCCATCCATTGAAGAGGACCTTTAGTAGTGTCTTTGCCCTCGCGGGATTACTTGGAGGTTATGGCTATACACTCCCATTAATTGGGTACCCCTTAGGGACATTTCTCTTCCTTTTCATTACTGCTCGGATGATGGGAGAGAGGTCATGGATCCTCTGTATCCTCCTGTCAGTCGGGCTGAGCCTCGGAATTTATCTCCTCTTCACCCAAGCTCTGGGCATCCCTTTGCCTCTCGGGGTGATGGAGAAGTTAAAGGGATAAGGAATCATATGGTAGAAATCCTCGGTCATCTCGCCTATGGTTTTAACATCGCCCTTACACCGATCAATATTCTCTACGCCTTTATCGGATGCCTCGTGGGAACACTAATCGGTGTTCTTCCGGGTATCGGACCTGCTGGTGGAATGGCCCTTCTCATTCCTTTGACTTATGGAAAGGAGCCTGCCTCTGCCATCATCCTTCTTTCAGGGATTTATTATGGAGCAATGTATGGAGGCTCTACAACCTCCATTCTCCTGAATGTCCCTGGTGAGGCCGCCTCTGTGGTGACTACCTTGGATGGTTATCAAATGGCAAAAAAGGGGCTGGCAGGTCCGGCCCTTGCCATTGCTACAGTTGGATCTTTTATCGCGGGAACCATAGGCATTGTCTTGCTCATGTTGATCGGGCCGCCGATGGCCAAAGCGGCACTTAAATTTGGGCCTGCGGAGACCTTTGCCCTTATGGTCTTTGGGCTTTCGATGGTCACCAGTCTCTCAGGCCGATCGTTACGCAAGGGCCTCGTCTCCATGACATTGGGCCTGATGTTGGCAACGATAGGAATCGATTTGCCTACAGGACTGCTTCGATTTACCTTCGGTATTCCAAAATTGATGGAGGGTTTTGATATCATCGTCGTTGCCATCGGCCTTTTCGCTGTTTCTGAAATTCTTACCTGCACTGAAGAGCTCCGCGCGGGTGAATATGTCAGTGAGAAAGTCTCCCGCATCTGGCTTTCTATGAAAGATTTCATCGAAAGTATTGGGGCAATCTTAAGGGGAACATTGTTAGGATTTTTTATTGGCGTGCTCCCTGGGGCAGCCCATGTCACTGCCTCCTTTCTCTCATATACTTTAGAGAAAAAGTTTTCAAAGAACCCAGAGAGGTTTGGTAAAGGAGAGATACGAGGAGTGGCTGCACCAGAGTCGGCCAATAACTCTGCTGCCTGCGGTGCGTTGATACCCCTTCTAACACTTGGTTTACCTGCATCTGCAGTCACTGCAGTGCTCTATGGAGCGCTTCTCATGGTAGGTGTTAGGCCGAGTCCGTTCCTATTTCAAAAACACCCGGATGTTGTATGGGGTCTGATTGCCAGTATGTACCTCGGTAATGTGATGCTTCTCATCTTAAACCTACCTATGATCGGTATTTGGGTCAAGATCCTGAGCACTCCACCCCGATGGTTGTTTCCAATCGTGCTGGCCATCTCCTTTATTGGTGTTTACAGTGTAAATAATTCTCCATTAGATCTCATCCTCGCAACGATTCTTGGTATTTTAGGCTATTTCATGAGAAAATTTGATTACCCATTGGCCCCGGTAATCCTTGGGCTCGTCCTTGGAGACCTTATGGAACAGGCCCTTCGCCAGACGCTAATGATCTCAGGTGGAAGTCTGATGATCTTCTTAAGAAGCCCCATTGCCATCAGTCTGTTTATACTGGCTGGAGTGGTTATGGTCGCACCCAAAATCATTTACAGGGGCAAAGTGAAACTTGAAATCGAATCATAAATAATAAAGGGTATGACGATGGAAAAGAATGAGATGAATGACCAGATAAAAACAGGAAAGATCATTCAAGAAATTCGAGAAAAGAGAGGTCTCTCTATCGACTCCATGGCTAAAAAGACGGGATTATTTCCTGATCAACTGGTTCAGATCGAGGAAGGGAAAACCTCCCCTGCCCTCGGTGTTTTGATAAAGATTTCTAAAGCCCTGGAAGTAAAAGTGGGAGAGATCATGGGTGAGGAAGCCACGCAGTCCTTTATAATTATGCGAAAAGACGAAATGGGAAAACACCCTCATCATGTCTCTAAAGAAAGCCTGGGATACGGCTATTCCTACGTGACCCTGGGGCACGAGAAGAAGGATCGCCGGATGGAACCCTTCCTGGTGACCCTGGAACCAGAAGAGGCCGAGGGTGAGAGGGTCTCTGTTCATGAAGGAGAGGAATTCATCTATGTATTAGAAGGAGAGTTAGAAATCTGCCTCGATCAGAATAAGGAGATCCTTTACCCAGGAGATTCCATCTATTATGATGGCTCAATTCCTCATACCCTTAAATGTTATGGAAAAGTCCCAACAAAAATTGTCGCCGTGATCTATATTCCAAATGACAAGAATCAGCATGAGTAGAGTTGATTTTTCAAAAATCTCCGCCTAAATATGAATGAAAAACTCAATATCTTAGAACTGATTAAGAAGGAAAAAATGTTAGTGATTCCCGGGGTCTATGACGCCCTCTCTGCGAAGATTGCCGAGAAAGCTGGATTCCTTGTCATCGTCATGGGAGGGTATAGCGTCTCGGCCACACGTCTTGGACAACCTGATGTGGGCTACTTGACGATGATTGAGATGAGTTCACAGATTAAAGTGATTTCAGATGCAGTCCATATCCCTCTCATCGCAGATGGAGATACGGGATACGGCAATCCTTTGAATGTGATGAGGACAGTTCGGGAGTATGAAAAGGCGGGCGCTTCTGGGATCATTTTGGAAGATCAACAATGGCCAAAAAGATGTGGCCACATGGAGGGAAAACAGGTCATTACCCTAGAGGAACACCTCAAGAAAATTGAAGCAGCCCTAAAGGCCAGAGCTAATAAAAATTTTATAATTATCGCCAGGACTGACTCTCTAACTACTCATGGCATAAAGGAAGCCATCAGGCGCGGAAAGGCCTATCGAGATGCCGGAGCTGATGTCGTATTCATAGAAGCTCCCCAATCTGTTGAGGAACTATTGGCCATCAGGGATTCCATAAAAGATGTCCCACTTGTAGCCAGTATCGTGGAAGGGGGAAAAACGCCATTGCTGTCCGCCAAAAAATTGGAGAAAATGGGTTACAATATTTTATTTTTTGGCTGTACGGCAGTCTTCACCATAGCAAAGGGATTGATGGATGCCATGATTTATTTGAAGAGGGAAGGAAACACCGAGGGACTGCTGGATAAAATGTATACCTTCCGTGATTTTAATGAACTGATGGGCATTAAAGAATTCTCCCTTCTTGAGAAGAAATTTAAGTTTTAGAATGAAAAAATGTTTCTCCCCTACTATAATGAGTTGAAAATTAAATTTCGATGAGGAGTTTGAAATGCCAACAAAAAGGATGGATGAAAAATCCTTCGGAGCTAAGATGAAACAGCTTCGCCAACTGAGAAAGATCTCCTTTGGACATTTTGCCAATATGACCGGATACTCACAGCGGTACTTAAAGGAGATTGAAGAAGGTAAGGTCATCCCTCCTGTGGCTGCCGTTATTCAGATCGCAAAGGCCCTTGCTGTCGATTCGGGTTCATTCCTCTCGGCCGAGGAGCAGCAAGCTTCGGAAAAAAGAAGAAGGGAAAGTTTTTACAAACGGACTCAGGCCTACTCCTATAAAACGCTCACTCCGGATGCAGAGACGAAACATATGAAGGCCTTTCTTGTCACCATCGATCCACGGCAGGACCATCGGATGGTTGATTACCGTCATGAGGGGGAGGAATTCATCTATGTCTTAAAAGGAGAGGTGGAGGTGAGGGTGGGTGAAAATCAGAATCATCTCAAGAAAGGGGAAACCCTCCATTTCGATTCAGGCATCCCCCATAAGCTTCGCAATCTCAGCGACGAGGAAGCCAAACTCCTGGTGGTGCTTTACACCCCGTAATTCGATTTCGGATTTCGGAATGCGGAATTCGGATTAAAAATTCAATTTTCGGTTTGAAAGTTCAGAACTTTAGTTAAACCGTTTCTTCTACTCCGCAATCACCAATCCGCAATCCGCAATTGAATTACTCTCTCCAGTTCCTGGGCACGCCTGCGAAGGAGGCCTTCCGTTCCAATTCGCTGAGTTGACCCTCGAAATATCGGACCGCATTGTTAATCCGGTTCAGCTCCGCCCTCGATCCCCGGCTTTCATAATTCGTCTTTAACCTTCTTAGCTCCTCCAGATTTCGATTATAGAACCTGAACTGGCCGATCCAGTATTCCCTGCTATATCCGCCGGGTCGTTCGGGTGACGGTATCCCCTGCATGGAAAAGAGCGTCATCTTTCCGTTGAGGGAATCGATCACCACCTTGAACCTGTTGAGAAAGGAGTTTCCCAGAAGGCCCTGATAGGTGGGCATGGTATAGACCAGGGCATCCACATTCTCCACCTCCGCCTTTCCCACCTGGACCGACCTCAATGTCACCAGCGGGGTGAGAATCACATCGCTCACACTTGAGACACGAATAAAGGGAGTTTCGTCATTAATGGGGATGCCCAGCTCATTGGCTATCTGCCGGCTGATGAGGGTGAAACTGGCCCCCGTATCCACAATGAAATATTGCTTCACCCTTCCGTTCAGAACAACCTCTGTTAGCCACAGTTCATGTCTCCTGAAAAGATTCACCTCATATCCCTGAGTTTCAATCGTTTTTGGAGGGGTAGTGGTCCCGGGAGCGGTTTTGGGCTTCTCCTGAGTCTCCGGCACAGAGACCTCTTTCATCTCTTTGGGAGCCTTCCGCATCTCAGCATCGGAGCGGTATTTCTCCGGAACCTTTGAAAGATCATCGGCAAAATGGAGTGTCCCCTTCTCATCCACCCACTTATACATCTCGCCGTGACATGGAGTGACAAAGAGGATTAAAATGATGAGGAAGGGGAGTAGGCCTTTCACTCTTGCTTTCATAACCATTGAAAATATTTTACTTTTATTAAAAAGAGTTGTCAATTGCCGTCTTCAGTCTCTTCTGCTATAATTTTTTGGAATGAAAACCTACTCGCTCCATCCCGAATCGATCCGAAACCTCTTTAACAACATCGCTCCCACTTACGATCTTCTCAATCACCTTCTCAGCCTGGGGAGAGACCTCTACTGGAGGAAGATGGCGGTTCGGGAATTCAGGGGACACAATGGCTGGATGCTCGATATTGCCACCGGCACAGGAGATATGACGATTGAAATCATCCGTCAGGATGGGCAGGAAAGAAAGGTCTTCGGCCTCGACTTCTCAGAACCGATGCTCAGAAGAGCCCGGGAAAAACTTTCGAAGAAGGGGGTTCTCCGGACGGTCGCCCTCGGCCTTGGAGATGCCCTGAACCTTCCTTTCCGGGAAAACACCTTCAGCGGTTCGATGATCGCTTTTGGTCTGAGAAATATTGTGGAGAAGGAGCAGGCCCTCTCCGAGATGGTCCGGGTGGTCAGGCCGGGCGGGAAGGTCGTGGTCCTTGAATTTACCTTCCCGCAGAAAGGGCTGATGAGAAGAATCTATCCCGTCTATTTCAAAAGGATTCTTCCCCGGATTGGCGGATTGATCTCAGGCGATAGAAGCGCCTATGCCTATCTTCCCGAATCCGTCCTTCATTTTCGATATGCCGAAGAGTATGAGGGATTGATGAGGAAATCCGGATTGGCAAATGTCCTCTCCCGGCAGCTCACCGGAGGGGTTGCCTCCATTATATCCGGAATGAAAAAGGATTGATGATTCGGCCCTTCTCCCTCTCAGACCTGAACGCCATTCTCAAAATTGAACGAGAATCCTTCCCGAAATCCCCCTACGACCGGATGACCTTCATCCACCTCCACTCCCTCTACCCTGAAAATTTTCTTGTCCATACCGGAACCACCTGTGACCGGGAAGACCGGATCTGGGGTTATATCATCTTCTCTCCGGAGGGGCATATCATCTCTCTTGCCGTCCTTCCCGAGCAGAGGAGAAAGGGAATCGGGAAGGAACTTCTCCGAAAGGCGATGGAGACTCCTCATTTGAAAAGGTTACGGGCGGAGGTGAGAAAAAGCAATCTCGGGGCGCAGGCCTTTTACTCACGTATGGGATTTCGGATCGCAGGCGTTGTCCCGAACTACTATGGGCACGAGGATGCCCTCATCATTCAGTGGACCCCTTATAGGGGGATAGGATGATTGAGATATTGAGAATTGGGCGTTGAATGATAGAAATATGAAATGATTATGATGGGTTAAAGATATTTATCTTTTAAAAAATCTCATTTGACGTTTCAAAATAAATCTTAAAAAAGAGCCGATTTTTGAAAAATGAAATGAGATTTTCAGGGTTGGTCTTACTTTTTTTCATACTTTGTGAAATTTTTTAAACCGGCCCTTTTCTTTACACCCCCTTTTCTATATTTTATTATGTGATACCTCGGCATGGGCAAGCTCT
>DYHU01000293.1 GCA_020724025.1 Syntrophorhabdus sp.
TCCTAATGAGTTGAATTTAAAGAATATATTTTAATTTGGGGTCAAATGGTTAACAGAAAAGTGCAATAATTGTCTTTTTTTGGACAAAAAGTAACCATTCCCTGTTAAAATATTCATCACAGCCCTTTGGGGTTAGTTTATCATAAAATTCAAGACTTTTAAGTTTTTTATCCCGCAACCCCTAATTCCTCTTTCACATATTCCAGGATATTGGCCATAGTCGGACCGGCCTGCCCATGGATGACCCTATCAGCCATATCGTCATAAGGAGTGGGATCGCGGTTGATGATCACCAGTTTTGCTCCGTTCCTTTTTGCTATCAGGGGCATGGAGGCGGCGGGTTGAACGACAAGGGAAGATCCGATGACGATGAAGAGGTCGCAAGCCGAAGAACGATGATAAGCCTCCTCTGTTTCTCTTTCAGGCATGGATTGGCCGAAGGAGATGGTTGCGGGCTTGAGAGGTCCGCCGCAATCATCACAGTAAGGGACTTTCGTTCCTTTTCGAAGGCGTTCCTGAATCCCATCGCGATCATATCTCTTTTTGCAATTCAAACAGGTGACATGCATCGCTGTCCCGTGAAGTTCGATAACCCTTTCTTCCGAATTCCCGGCCTTATGATGGAGGCCATCAATGTTCTGGGTGATGACACAGTCTAACTTGCCCAGCCTCTCCAGTTCGGCAATGGCGAGATGGGCAAGATTGGGTTGGGCCTTCTTCATCGGCTCGTACATCTCAGTGGCCATCTGCCAGTACTTCTCCCGGGAGGCTTCACTGGAAATAAATCTTTGAAAATAGAAATCCTCGGGATCGTATCGATCCCAGACTCCTCCAGGACTGCGAAAATCAGGAATCCCTGATTCCGTGCTGAGACCCGCCCCCCCGAAAACGACCGTCTTCTTAGCATGGATGATCCATTGGGCCATCTGTCTGAGTTTCTCTTCCATTGTAGTCTCCTGTCCCTCCATATCCCACTTCTCATTTCCTATTTCCCACTTTCTATATCACACGCTTCTTCTAACTTGCAAGGTAAAGATGGCATGTGATAAAATTTAATAATGCGATGCAATTTGATCAAACAGGGATATCCTCAGGGAAGCTGCTTTGTTGAGATGGAGGGTGGAAAATCCCTGGCCTGTGAGGCGACCCTCATAGAATCGGACAGAGGGTTGCTCCGGTTGATCTCTGCCGCCCATCTTTCCCGTCCCGAAAACTATCTCTCCATCTATCAGTCAGGATGTAACTTCTCCTGCCGGAAATGCCATTCCTGGAGTTTCACTAAAAAAGCCAAAGGGGAATGGTGGTCGCCTGCCGATGTGTTGAAGGCCTGTAAAGAATATGAAAAAGGGGTGACGATTCGGGAACCCAGGGAAAGGGCCACTGCCTTTCATGCCCATGAGTCCTGTCGCTGTTGCGGTGCCTGTGTCATGTATGGAAAACGATCCTCCCTCTGTCCCAGGGTTATCCAGAAAAAGGATATTGTTTTGAGTCCTCAGGGATGGGGGCCTGCTCGGGATATTGTCGCCTTTACGGGAGGAGACCTGACCTGTTGTCCGGAATTTTATGCCCAATGCGCGAGACGGATCAAGTCGGAGACCAGCCTCTGGATACTGATCGAGACCAATGGTTATGGGCTTACCCCTCAGAATCTCGATGTCCTCAAGGAAGCAGGGGTGGACTCCTTCTGGCTCGACATCAAAGCCTATGATGGAACAGACCACAAATGGTTGACGGGCTGTTTCAACCGAAACATCCTTAAGCTTCCCGAAGAGATCGTCAAAAGAGGTTTTGTTCTGGAGGTTCTCTCCCTCTATATCCCCAACCTGGTGGAGACACCCCAGTTGAAGAAGATCGCCCGATTGCTCTTTGATGTCGATCCTGAGATCCCCTTTACTCTCCTTGCCTTCTTCCCGGAGCATCAGATGAAGCGATACAGAAGTCCCAAGGTCTCAGAGATGATCTCAGCCTACAACGAGGTCAAAGCCGTAGGCCTGGTGAATGTGCGACTGGGAAATACGGGGATTTTTGCCTCATCCGAAGAGGACCATCGCCTTCTGAGAGAAAAGGTTGGAGCGGGGAATTATTAGATAATCTTGCATGACAGAATCGTCACCTCCCGTTCATACGGGACAGGCTCAAACCATGAAAATACTCCGGGTGTTTGGGTTACGGTTACGTGAAAAGAATGAAGAGACGATAAACGTAGCCTTTTATTAACGATACGGGCCTCGTTACCCTTACCGTTAGACTTTTATTTAGACTTTTATTTTGTTGATTCCGTTGGAGCGTTGTGGTAATGGGAATGCAGATAAAAGGAGAAGGTATGGAGAAGAAGGTCCTCATCGTGGATGATGAGGAGAGAGTGGTCCAGTCGATTACCGGTGTTCTCGAAGACGAGGGTTTTCGGGTTGCCGCGGCCAAAAGCGGAGAGGAGGCCATTGTTGCCTTTCAGCGAGAGAATCCGGATGTCACCCTCCTCGATATCTGGATGCCGGGGATGGATGGCATCGAAGTTTTAAAACGATTTAAGGGAATGGTTCCCGATTGCCAGGTGATCATGATTTCAGGCCATGCGACGATTTCAACCGCTATGGCCGCTGTCAAACTGGGGGCCTTCGACTTCATTGAGAAACCCATTTCTCTGGATGTCCTTCTCATGACGATTCGTCGGGCCCTCGACCGCCAAATGGAATTATCGGAGGATGAGCGACCCCGGGAGATCCCTTCTGAAAAAGTGGATGTTTCTTTTCCTCTCATTTCTTCCATCCCTGAGACGCTTCCTCCCAAAGAGTCTCCGAAGAGAAAATCAACCTCTCTCACTCTTCAGCGGACGATTAAAAAGAGCGTAGTCCTCTACGGAACAGGGCTCCATTCCGGGATGAAGACCGGGCTTCTCTTTCAGCCTCTCCCCCCTCATAGCGGCATCCTTTTTGGTAACATCTCGTATGATGAGGTCGTCCCGGCCCATCTTGATTATGTCCAGACAACCGAGTTTGCCACCTCTCTGAAAAAGGGAATGGCCATCGCCAAGACAATCGAGCATCTGATGGCAGTGCTCCATGCCTATCGGATCACCAATCTCATGGTGAAGATGATTGAGGAGATCCCGATCATGGATGGCTCTGCCCTGGAATTCTGTAAGATCATCGACGAGGCCGGGATCGAGGAGCAAGAGGAGAGGGCGAACGAAATTGTGATCGATCGAAGGTTCGAAATCGTCCATAAGAACAAATCGCTCGTCATTGAACCGGCGGAGACTTTTTCCATCCGTTATTTTTTAAATTACCCGTCTCCCATCGGACAGCAAACCCTCGATTTCGTATTGGAAAGTGAGGAGAAATTCAAGGACCAGATCGCGCCTGCGAGGACCTTCGGGTTTCTGAAGGATATCGAGATGCTCGAACGGATGGGATTGGCCAGCGGAGGGCGTCTCCACAACTTTATCCTGGTGGACGATGAAAAGATTGTCAACACGGAGCTAAGATTTTCTGATGAGTTTGTTCGGCATAAGATTCTCGACCTGATCGGTGATTTCTATCTGCTCAATCGTCCGGTCCGGGGCAGGGTGACGGCCCACCTGACCGGCCATACGGAAAATATTGCCATGATGAGAAAGATACAGGAAGGGATGCTGGGGATAGAATCCTGAATGAGGCAGGGCAGCCCTTTCAAGGAGGGAGAGAGATGGTACGAGAAGAACGACCCGCCGTGAAAGAATTTTTAGATATGCTGGCGGATATCCTGGCTGAAAAGTATTTTGAGCGCATGGATGACCGGATGAAGAAGATCCCTGAGCTCCGGAGGCTGATCACCGCCAAAGAGGCAGGCCAGTACCTCAGCCTTTCCACCGAGACGATCTACCGGATGGCTTCCTTGAAAAAACTTCCCTACCTCAAGATCGGAGACCGGGTCCTTTTCGACATCAAGACCCTCGACCACTGGATCGAGAAACATCTGATTAAAGAGAAAGAGTGGAAGAGGGAGGAGCTCAAGGCTGAGATGGAATCAGGGAAATCAAACGCTAAGCCATCAAAGGAGTCCGATCTTCTGACCCTCCTAAAGAAAAAAGGAAAAGATTAGGGTGACCTTGATCACTATCCTGGCTATCGACTATCACTGCATCTTGCTGCACAAAGATTCCCACTTTGATCTGATCGCACAACATTCTTCATTGAAGTGCTATCCGTAACCATTCTAAGCTGGCGCTGAAAGTAACCCCCTCTATTCCCCCCTGCAAAGAAGGGGGGACGAAAGGAGGGGTACAAAAGAGATTCCCGTCATAGAGAATCAAATCAAAAATCAATTTTCAGGTCTGATAATCATATAAAAGGCACCTGGATATACCACAGAGTGTGGTATGCTTGGGC
>DYHU01000294.1 GCA_020724025.1 Syntrophorhabdus sp.
TGCTTCAATCGTCAAGTTGTTTTGGAGCCCCCCTCTATTCGTCCCTGCGAAGAAGAGGGACATAAGTTCTAAGACAATTTGGGAGTTGAGGTCTTATGTTAGAACCAAAGGAAAAAAGAGACCACAAGCAAGATGATGAAAAGAGAAGAACACTGGAAATTGCCGGGATTAGCTAAAAAAATACCCCTGACCCCAAACCTGAGTCGAAAATTAAAAAATCTTGACAAGCCCGAAGAGAATTTGTTAAATAACGTTCAAGACTGAGAGAAGGGGATCAGCGTGGAAAATATTTGCAGAATCAAGAAGGGTAATTGGTGGTGCTGGGAGAGAAAAGAGGAGGAGGTTTGCCCGGCGCCATGATAAACATTTGAATTGAAAGTGAAGGCCATGGGCGGCTCCTCCGGCTCCCATGGCCTTTTTTATTCCTGCTTTTTCTTCGGCAGATTAAATTTCAAAAAAGGCTATGGAAAGGATCCATAGCCTTTTCCTTTTTAAAGGGAATCTCAACCTTAACCTCAGCCTCAACCTTTTTATTCATCTTGGAGGGTCAACCATGGCGATACCATCTTTGGAAGATTTTAAGAGACTGGCCAGTCAGGGCAACCTCATCCCCATCGTTGAGGAAATCCACTTTGACTGGGAGACCCCGATTTCAGCATTCCGAAAGATCGACGATGGAAAGTTTTCTTTCCTCCTCGAAAGCGCAGAAGGAGGAGAGAGATGGGGCCGATACAGTTTTTTGGGCTCAGGGTCCTCTCTCCTCTTCCGAAGTAAAGGGGAGGAATTCGAAATCCTTAAGAATGGAGAGGTTCTTCGAAAGGGAAAGGAAAAGGATCCCCTCCGGGTCCTGGAAGGCATGCTGAAGAATTACCATCCTGTTCTTCATGATTCCCTTCCACGATTTTCCGGAGGAGCAGTGGGGTATATCCATTATGATGTGGTGCGGTCTTTTGAGAGGCTTCCAGAGCGGCTCCCTCACGGCATAGGTCTTTATGATTGCTATTTCATGATCACCGATACCCTGCTGGTCTTCGACAATGTGAAGCAGAAGGTCAAGGTGATTTCCAATACATACTCGGATGGCCAAAAACCTTTGGAGGAGATCTACCGGGAAGTTCAGGAGAAGATTAAAAACATCATCGCTAAAATTCAAAGCCCAGCGCCCACTTCTCCCAAACAAAAATCTTTCTCTCCATCTCTTCCTCGCTCAAACTTCAGCCGGGAGGATTTTATGAAAGGGGTGGAAAGGGCGAAGGAATATATTAAAGCGGGTGATGTTATTCAGGTGGTCCTCTCGCAGAGGTTTTCGACCGAGATTCATTGTGATCCTTTCGATATCTATCGAGCCCTTCGAAGCATCAATCCTTCGCCCTACCTCTTCTATTTAAAGATGGGCGATACCATCTTGCTGGGGGCTTCCCCTGAAGTCATGGTCCGTCTGGAAGGAAGAGAGATAGAGCTCCGGCCACTCGCTGGCACGCGTCGGCGAGGGAAGACTCCGGAGGAAGACCTGGCGATGGAGAGGGATCTCCTTGCAGACGAGAAGGAGAGGGCTGAACACATCATGCTCGTTGACCTTGGACGGAATGATGTGGGCCGTGTTGCCGAAATCGGCTCGGTTGAGGTCACGGAATTAATGGGTGTGGAACGTTATTCACACGTCATGCACATCGTCTCCCACATCCGGGGATCTCTGGCATCGGACAGGAATGCCTTCGACGTCTTTCGAGCTGCCTTTCCTGCTGGAACCGTCTCTGGTTCGCCTAAGATCCGGGCCATGGAGATCATCGAGGAGCTTGAACCCGTCCGGCGCGGGCCTTATGCCGGAGCAGTGGGATACTTCAGCTTTTCAGGAAACATGGATACCTGCATCACGATACGCTCGATTCTCATCAAAGACGGTAAGGCATACATCCAGGCGGGCGCAGGGATTGTAGCCGATTCCGATCCGGAGAAAGAGTACGAAGAGACTCTGAACAAGGCCCAGGCCATCTTCAGGGCCATTCAACAGGCCGAGGAGGGATTGAGATGATTCTACTGATCGACAACTATGATTCTTTTACCTTTAACCTCGTACAGTATCTTGGAGAGCTTGGAGGATACTGCTGGATCTATCGAAACGACCAGATTGACATTCAAGCTATGGAGGAAAAAAATCCGGAGCGTCTGGTCATTTCTCCCGGGCCCTGTACTCCGGCAAAGGCGGGGATCTCACAGGAAGCCATCCTTCGGATGGCTGGAAAGGTTCCGATCCTCGGAGTATGTCTGGGACATCAGTGTATGGGAGCTGCCTTCGGAGGAGAGATCGTTCAGGCCAAACGCCTGATGCATGGGAAGAGTTCCCTCATCTATCATGATGGAAAGACGATCTATAAAGACCTTCCTAACCCTTTCCGGGCCATCCGTTACCATTCTCTCCTCATCGAGCGGAAGAGTCTGCCCTGCTGCCTGGAGATTTCTGCTGAGACGGACGAGGGGGAGATCATGGGTATAAGGCACAAAGGCTTTGCCATTGAAGGGGTTCAGTTTCACCCCGAATCGTTCATGACGGAAGGAGGGAAAATCCTTCTTAAAAATTTCTTAGAGATGGAGGAGAATGGCTATGCTTAAGGAGATCCTTAATCGATTGGTAGAAGGGAAGGACCTAAGGGAGGATGAGGCTTCTGAAGCCATGTCATCCATCATGGACGGGAAGGCCTTACCCACCCAGATCGCTTCGTTTCTCACCGCCCTGCGGATGAAGGGGGAGACGGTCCAGGAGATTACCGGATTCGCACGGGCTATGAGAGCCAGAGCTCTCCCGGTCCGACCAGTGAACGGGGAATGTGTTGTAGACACCTGTGGCACCGGTGGAGACGGAAACAACACCTTCAATATTTCCACTGCTGTGGCTTTCGTTGCCGCCGGAAGTGGGTTGAGCGTGGCTAAACATGGCAATCGTTCGGTGTCGAGCCAGTGCGGGAGCGCTGATGTTTTGGAGGCGTTAGGGGTTAACATCAATCTCGCCCCCGATAGGGTGGGGCAATGTCTACAGGAGATCGGCGTGGTTTTTCTCTTTGCCCCTCTGTTTCATCCCGCCATGAGGCATGCCATCGGCCCACGAAGGGAGATGGGGATCCGCACGGTCTTCAACCTCCTCGGCCCTCTGACCAATCCAGCCGGAGCCAACGTTCAGGTGATAGGGGTTTACAGAAAAGATCTTGTCGGGCCAATCTCAGAGGTATTGAGAAATCTCGGATGCAAAGGGGCTCTGGTCGTCCATGGAGAGGATCATTGCGATGAGATCAGTATTACGGGGAGGACGTTCATCAGCCAGCTCCAGAGAGGAAGGATTGAGAGCTATGAAGTTGAGCTCGAAGATTTAGGGCTAAAAAGGAGAACCATCGAGCAGATTCAAGGTGGAACAGCTCAGGAGAATGCAAAGATTCTTTCGGAGATTTTGGAAGGCTCTCCAGGTCCCAGACGGGAGGTTGTTCTTTTAAATGCTTCGGCTGTCTTTATGGCTGCAGAGAGGGTTTCACGCTTAAGGGATGGAATTGAAATGGCCAAAGAGTCGATTGACTCAGGCCGGGCGATGGGAAAACTCAAAGAGCTCATCCGTTTTTCAAATGGAGGGAGAGAAGATGTTTCTTGAGAAGATCATCAAAATCAAAAGGGAAGAGGTTGATAAAAAGAAGACCCTTTTGCCTCCTGAGGAAGTAGAGGAGAGGATTTGCCAGCTTCCTCCTCCACGGGATTTCATGAAGGCGTTTTCTCAAAATGAATCAATAGCCCTCATCGCTGAGATCAAACGAGCCTCCCCTTCTCTTGGAATGATCCGAGAGGATATTGATCTCTGTCAGATGATGAACCAATATGAGGCAGGGGGGGCCACAGCCCTCTCCGTTCTCACGGAATCCAATTTTTTCAAGGGGGGCCTCTCCGATCTTCGCCAGGTTAGCAAGGAGACAACCCTTCCCGTCCTTCAAAAGGATTTCATCATTGATCCTTTCCAGATTTTTGAAGGAAGGGCTGCGGGTGCGGATGCAATCCTTCTCATCGCTGCCATTTTGGAAAGAGGACAGCTTAAGGATTTTGTCCATCTGGCCATGGAACTTCAGATGACTCCTTTGGTTGAAGTCCACGATGAATATGATTTAGAGAAGACCTCAACCATTGCTCCCCCCCTTATTGGAATTAATAATCGAGACTTAAAGACGTTTGAGGTTGATTTAAAAACTACTCTGCGACTGAAGGGAAGGATCCCTCCGAGGACAAAGGTGATCAGTGAAAGCGGAATAAAGAGTTCCGGCGATGTGAGACTTCTCAGAGAGGCGGGAGTGGATGGTATTCTGGTGGGGGAGGTCCTGATGCGAAGCTCCGA
>DYHU01000295.1 GCA_020724025.1 Syntrophorhabdus sp.
CTTTGGCCCATTCTTAAGATTTCACTGACTCCGTTTTTCGAGAGAGGGTCTTCATAATCTGGGAGGATACGGGTGGGCATCCTTGCACAAATATCCCTCTTCTCTTCATTCTCGTCGTACAGTTTCCAATCAGGATGGTTCCCTTCGGGCAGGTTTTCAAATTTTTTCCAACCCCGATATGAACCTTCCCATCCTTGAGGTAAAAACGATTCAATTGAGAATGATGGCCTTGAAGAAAGACGAGCAGCGTGGAGAGGCAGGCGCTACAAGCCCCTTCATCATAGACCACGGCATCGGGGAAGGGGATGGAAATCCTGGTTGGAGGAGGCTCAAAGGAATCCCCCCACTTTAAATAGTCCTGCGGCTCGATCGATATTTTCTGTAATTGAATTTCTCCCAAACCCGTCTCTGCGCAAAGCCTGAGATGGGGGATGGTCTCAGGAGCAAAGCCCATCAGCCGCGAGGCCACTGCATCCGCAGAGAGAGCGTTGTCACCGACCAGGACAACTCCCATCTCTTTTGGCCTTCCGTAAGCCGGCCCCATGCCCTCCATGCCCACCATGCCATCGATGATGGCAAAGTGAGGCAGGAGAATCATAGCCATCTCTGAAATAGCATAATCCAGCTCTTTATGACCCCGTGTGATTTTTTTATTCGAACAAAGATGGTGGAGCTTCGCCTTTTCCCTCCGCCAGAGCAAACCCTTCATATTCTTAATACTCAGGGTGACCCGGGTGTGCATGTGAGTTTTCATAACGGGAATAGAGATGATCACATCAAAATCTTTTAAAATCGCAGGGACTTTAATTTTTTTTAGAAGCCTTGCTTTTGGGATGATCATTTCCAGGGAATCGGACTGATCTAAATCAACGAGTCCAACCCCTGCTTTTATCGCAATCTCCTCCATTCCTGTCATACGAAAAGCTTCCCTGGCGTCAACACCAAACATGCAACTTTCTCCAATGGTGATATGATTTACTCCTCTCTCTTTCAGATAATCGATGGCGGCCAGGACGACCAGAGGATGAGTCGTTACGCCGTCGCCGGGGGAAGCTAAACGGGCGGCATTAGGTTTGACAAGGATTTTTTCCCCCTTCAGATTCGGGAGTGCGAAACTCCGGAGAGCGGTCATCGTAGTGAGGTAGGGGTCTTTCCCTTTTGAGATCAAAACACGAGCGTTAGACATGGAGTTTCCGTTCCTCTGGTTTGGCCCTGAAAGAGCCGGCTGGCTCTTTATAAATCCACTTTCGATCCCATATAATGATAATCGTTCCGATCAAACCAAGCAGATCCCAGAGCCAGTGATTGACGATCCAGAGGATTCCGAGCCCCAGCAGTATGAGCCGGCCAGGGAGATTTAACCCTCTTCTTAACTGTCCAATAAATCCTGCACTTAACATGATCATGGCCATCACCGTTCTGATAATACATAAGATGATCTCCAACGGATGATTTGCGATAAGCAATAGAGAGTTATCGTAGATGAAGACAAAAGGCAGCAGGAAGGCGGCATAACTTAAACGGAGGCTATAGCGAGCTGTCTGCATCCAGTCCGCTCCGGCCATTCCCGAGGCGATAAAGACCGCTCCGCAGACAGGAGGGGTGATGGCTGAGAGGATGGCAAAATAAAATATAAAAAGGTGGGCTGCAAGAGGGTGAATTCCCAGTTTGATCAAGACAGGGCCTGCCACAATGGCAGCCATGATGTAGGCCGCCGTGGTCGGGACTTCCATCCCGAGGATGATGCATGTCACCATGGTAAGGACCAGGGTGAGAAAGAGGGAACCTCCACTTAAATCGACGATGAAGGTTGAGATCTTTACACCCAGTCCAGTGTAGGAGAGGATGGCAATGATGATCTGAGCACAGGCGCAGATGCTGGCGATCATGGCCACCTGGGAAGCCCCTTCTTGAATGGCACCCCTTATCTTCGTCAGGAATGTCAGGTCAAATTTCCAGTGGGAATTAAAAAAAGCAAGGGGAAAGGTGCTCAGGGTAGCCCAGAAAGCGGCAAATTGAGGGGTAAAGAGGCGGGCGAGAAAAAAGACCAGGACACCAAAAGGGATGATAAAGAAACTGCTGGCCCTTATGGTCTCAGACCAGGATGGGATCTCTTTTGCCTCGAGTCCATGGAGGCCGTCCCTCATGGCAAAGAAATGGATTCCAACCCAACAGGTGAAAAAATAGAAGATGGCCGGTATAGAAGCAGCTAATGCAATTTTGAGATACGGGGTTTGAATCAGTTCTGCCATGATAAAGGCACCCGCACCCATGATAGGGGGCATGATCTGGCCTCCGGTTGAGGCAACGGCCTCGACTGCCGCAGCAAAGGGAGGACGGAAACCCAATTTCTTCATCATGGGAATGGTAAAGGCCCCTGTGGTCACCACATTGGCGGAAGCGCTTCCTGAGATGGTTCCGAACATGGCACTGGCGACTGTGGCAACCTTAGCTGGTCCGCCCTTCAATCTCCCTGCCAGACGGATGGAGATCTTTCTGAATCCTGTTCCTCCACCCGTGTATCCGATGAAAGCCCCCAGAAAGACGAAGATTGCGATGATGTTGGCTGAGATTCCTGTCAGTTGTCCCCAGATCCCTCCGGTGGTCAGGTAGAGCATCCCCATAATCTGGGAGAGGTCATACTTCACATGGCCGAAATAGCCTGGAATGTGATGGCCAAAGAGCGCATAGAGGAGGAAGAGGAAGGTGATGGCTGGAAGCACGGGTTTAATCATCCTCCTGGCACATTCCAGGATGATCAACACCATAAGCAGGCCCATGAGCGTTTGATAAGGGTTCTTAACCACCCCGAACTGATTCAGCACTCCTTCGAAATCGGCAATGAGGTAAATACAGAGAAAAAGCCCAAGAAAGGTTAAGGCCAGGTTGACAAAGAGGGCCCAACGATTTGCAGGTTTCCTTCCGGCTAAAAAGATAAGGGGGATGGCCAATCCCAGATGAATTGACCTTTCGATCAGGTTTGGAATAAAGGCATAGATGGGCAAGAGAAGAGAGAAAAAGGCCAGCAGAAGAGCGAAGAGCAGGGTGGTGGAGGAAATGATTTTATGAATTTTTTCCATAATAAAAATAGAAAGAGGGACAGAAGTGAAATCCGTTATTCTTCCGTCCCTCTGGAGACCCGGTTATCTCATGGAAGATGGAACTTCAACGCCTGCTTCCCGATAATATCTGAGCGCCCCCGGATGAACCTTTGCCACACCGTATCTGATCCCTTTGATATCGAGGACCTTGCCGATGGGGTGGGCTTCGGCAAGAATCTTTTTATTTTCCCAGAATGCCTTGGTAATTTTATGGGCAATTTCTTCAGGGAGATCGTCCGTCGTATAGGTGAGAACAGGGGATGCAACGGTTCTGACATCGTAGTCTATCCCTTTATAGGTTCCTGCCGGAATGGTTGTTAAGGAGTAGGTTGGGTCGGCTTCGATCAGCTTCTTATATTCTCCTTCTCCCATTTCGAGTAAACGGACAGGTGTAGTGGCCGTTATCTCCATCACCATCGGCGTGGGAAATGGACTGCCCGTGGTGAAACCGACCGCCCTGCGATTGACGACCGCATCGACCCCTTCTTTCAGATCGACCGCAGGAAGGTCTATCTTTCCTTCGAGGCCATAGATCTTGAGGATAAGTTTGGTTAACCGTTCGGTGGCAGTGCCGATTCCTCCTGGGATAAACCTCTTGCCTTCGAGATCGCGGATGGTTTTTACACCGCTGTCCTCCCTCACGACCCAGTGAACCGTTACCCCCGGGATCGGCCAGAGGGTTCGAATTCTCTCATATCCCCCTTCATCGAAGGGTTTTGTTTTTTTAAGGGCCTGGGCGATGAGATCGGAGGTAGAGGTGAAAATAAAGTGGCTTCGCGTCCTCGCCTCCTTCACATTGGCAACGGATCCAAGACTCTCTTCAACCGAAGCCTCAATGCCGGGGACGGTCATCATGGCCTTTGCCATGCCCATGGCCAGGGCATAGTAAGAGGTTCCTGCCCTTGCCGATTTAACGACCAGCCGGGTTTGAGAAAGTGCCTCGCTGTTCAACAAGAGACTGAAAGCATAGACGAGAAAGATGAGAAAAATGGTCTTCCGGTTCATCATGATTCCTCCTTTTCATTTGTGGATGGAAGAAGTGGTTAATAGGGAATTGAGGATTAAATTATACCCTACCCAAAAATATTATCAAGGAGATAAGATTCCGATACACAGAAGTGGTTGATCGAGGTTAAGATCAATGCTATATATTATCAATATGATCCCCAGTTCATGCAAAGCCTATTATTACGGAGGGCTCCCTGTCAAAGGGACGAGAAGGAAGGGGCGGTTATGGGTGGAGGGGAAAACGCTCTGCTT